>JASBSE010000228.1 GCA_030149115.1 Winogradskyella sp.
ATTAATTCTTTCAGCCTTTTTTGCTAACATTGATGAACGAGATTTTTATTAAATAAAAACTAAAATATGTATATAGCGTTTATATACACAAAAGGGTTTAGGTCTTAGAGGGACTCTCCAGACCTAAACCATATATTGTAGGTTAAGCTGAGCTTACTTAAGCTCAACCTCAGCTCCAGCTTCTTCTAAAGAAGATTTTAAGCCTTCAGCTTCATCTTTAGAAACACCTTCTTTAATTGTACTTGGCGCCTCATCTACTAAACCTTTAGCTTCTTTTAAGCCTAAACCAGTTAATTCCTTAACTAATTTTACAACTGCTAATTTAGAAGCACCTGCTGACTTTAATACTACATCAAATTCTGATTTTTCTTCAGCAGCGTCTCCACCACCTGCAGCACCAGCACCAGCAGCAACTGCAACTGCAGCAGCAGCAGGCTCAATACCGTACTCGTCTTTTAATATAGTAGCTAATTCGTTAACTTCTTTTACTGTTAAGTTAACTAATTGTTCTGCGAAATCTTTTAAATCTGCCATTTTTCTATTGTTTTAATGTGTGTTTTTTTATTTTAATTTCTAAGTGTGTTCTTGTTAATTATCCTTCTCTTTCAGATAATGTTTTTACTAAACCAGCGATTGTACCTCCACCCGATTTAAGTGCAGAGATAACATTCTTAGCAGGCGATTGTAACAATGTAACAATCTCGCCAAGTAATTCTTCTCTAGACTTAATTTCAACTAATGTGTCTAATAAATCATCGCCAATGTAAATTGCTTCTTCAATGAAAGCACCTTTTAATAAAGGTTTCTCAGATTTCTTACGAAATTCCTTTATAACCTTTGCAGGAGCATTTCCTGTTTCAGAATACATTACAGAAGTGTTTCCTTTTAAAGTAGTTGGCAAGTCACCGAAATCTTTTTCCGATGCTTCCATAGCTTTCTCTAAAAGTGTATTCTTTACAACAGCTAACTTAATGTTAGATTTGAAACAAGCTCTTCTTAAATTTGAAGTTGTTGCTGCGTCTAATCCTGAGATATCTGTTAAATAGATATTAGTATTATCTGCTAATTGAGCAGTCAACTCTTCAATTACTACCGATTTTTCTTCTCTTGTCATAATATTCTAAGTTTAACTACTATCCTATTTTTGTGTCTATTGAGATACTTGGACTCATAGTACTTGACATGTATATACTCTTCATGTAAGTACCTTTAGCTGCAGTTGGTTTTAACTTCATTAACGTAGTTAACAATTCGTTTGCGTTACCAACTAGTTTATCAGCGCTAAAAGACGCTTTTCCTATTGGAGCATGTACGATACCTGTTTTATCTACTTTAAAGTCAATTTTACCAGCTTTTACTTCGCTAACAGCTTTTCCTATATCCATAGTTACTGTTCCTGTCTTAGGGTTTGGCATAAGACCTCTTGGTCCTAATACTCTACCTAATGGTCCTAACTTACCCATAACGCTTGGCATAGTAACGATAACGTCAACGTCTGTCCAACCGTCTTTAATTTTTTGTAAGTATTCGTCTAATCCAACATAATCAGCACCAGCTTCTTTAGCTTCTGCTTCTTTATCTGGAGTAACTAATGCAAGAACCTTCATATCTTTACCTGTACCATGTGGTAAAGAAACTACACCACGAACCATTTGATTGGCTTTACGTGGATCTACACCTAATCTTACTGCTAAATCTACTGAAGCATCAAACTTAGTGTATGTGATTTCTTTTAGTAAAGCTGAAGCTTCTTCTAAAGAGTAAAGTTTATTTTTATCAACTTTAGCT
>JASBSE010000233.1 GCA_030149115.1 Winogradskyella sp.
TGTCACCGATTCTTTTACGAAACCACCTATAAAATTAGCAATTGGTACAGCCATTACTGTAGAAATAAATCCATTTAGTGCAGAACCTATACCTGCTATATGTCCCATAGGTTCCATAGCTAAAGCACGAAGGTTACCAAACAGAAATGCTACGCTGGCAAATTGTAACATAAAAAAGCCTATTAACACTTCAATACTAGGATTGCCAGAAAAACCAAACAAAATTACATAAGTAAGAGAAATGCCAATAAAGGATAGTAAGGCTACATTTACAAGATTACGCATTCCAAAACGCATTACTAAAGTGCTGTTAAGATAAGTAGCTAAGCCTATAGTTACAGCTAAACTTGCAAAAATGTAAGGAAAATATTCTCCCAAATCATATTGCACTTGAAATATTTGTTGCGCAGTACTAAGGTAAACCATAAAAGAGCCAGTTATTAAACCAGAAAATAAAGTATAAATCACAGCAGGTTTAATTCTAAAAAACTCTATGGTACCATTTTTAAAAATGGCAGGTCTAAACGTTTTTTTATGTTCAGGTTTTAGTGTTTCTTTCTGTCGCTTCCAAAACCAAAACATTATGAGTAACCCAAAACCTAAATTGAATGTAAAAATAGATTTCCAGCCAAAGTGCAACATTAAAAACTGACCAAGCATAGGTGCAATAACAGGAACTAAAATAAATGTCATTACAACTACAGATAGTATTTTTGCCATATGATCACCACTATAAGAATCTCTCACAATAGCAATGCTCATTGTTCTTGGTGATGATAGCCCAATACCTTGTAGTGCTCTACCTAAAATCATCATTTCAAAACTTTTGGTGGTAATGCAGATGTAAGATGCAATGATAAATACAAAAAAACCAACATATACCATGGGCTTTCTTCCAAAACTATCAGAAAGTGGCCCAAAAGCTAACTGACCAATACCTAAACCTAAAAATATAGTTGTAATTAATTTTTGATTTTCAGTATCGCCTAGACTCCCAATATGTGTTCCAATCGTAGGAAGTGCAGGTAATACAGCATCTATAGATAAGGCTACAATAGACATTAGTGCAGCCATAAGGACAATAAACTCTAGTTGAGATTTGTTTTCATTTTGCATTGGACAAAAATAAGTCAATTATTATCTATTTTTGATGAGTTATCATACAATAACGCAACATTAACATTCAAATAACTAATACCATGTTAACAGAAACTCTACCAAAATTATTTAAGAGAGATTTAAGCAAATTAAAAGAAGAAGTACAGGCATACAATACAGAATCTAATCTTTGGATTACAGAGAAAGCAATTTCTAATTCGGCAGGCAATTTAGCACTTCATTTAGTAGGTAATTTAAACCATTTTATTGGAGCTGTCCTAGGGAATACAGGGTATATAAGGCAAAGAGATTTAGAATTTTCTCTTAAAGATGTTCCTTTAAATATATTACTAAATCAAATAGATGATACCATTATAGTTGTGGAAAATACCTTAACCAATCTAGCCCAAAGTGAGTTGGAAAAGGAGTACGAAAAAAATCCATTTAAAGAGAAAATGACAACAGAGTATTTTCTTTTGCACTTGTCTATGCATTTAGCGTATCATTTAGGACAGATAAATTATCACAGACGTTTGTTAGATTCGTAAAGATGAAATTTAAAAATTTTAAAATAAGACTTCTTCAGCCAAATGAAGGTGAAGCATTTTTTAATCTCATAAAAAATAATAGAAGTCGTCTTGAAGATTTTTTTGCAGGTACAGTTTCAAAAACAAAAACATTGGAAGATACACTTTTGTATTGTGAAGAAATTCAAGAAAAAATAAAAGATT
This sequence comes from Winogradskyella sp., assembly GCA_030149115.1. Taxonomy (GTDB): domain Bacteria; phylum Bacteroidota; class Bacteroidia; order Flavobacteriales; family Flavobacteriaceae; genus Winogradskyella. Next base: position 1,830 of record JASBSE010000233.1, read on the forward strand.
TTATCTATTTACCTTATATGATAACAGATACAAACACCAATGAATTTATTGGGCTTGTTGATGTAAAAAATATTAATAAAGATATACCCAAGGCAGAGTTAGGGTCATTTATAGATAAGCGTTATGAGGGTAAAGGAATAGTAACCGAAGCCACTGAACTTGTGATAAATCATATTGTAAAGGAGTATAGATTTATTAAACTACTTTGCAGAGCTAATGCCAGAAATAAAGGTAGTATAGCAGTAATTCTAAAAAATTGTTTTGAACTTGAAGGTACTATTAGAAGAGATTACAAAACGACTAAAGGAGAAGTAGTTGATCTAAATTATTACGGGAAGGTCTTTGATTAAAGAATTTAGAGCAAATTTACCATCGTTTTTAGACCATAATCTTCATAAGAAATTTAAATGTTTTATATACAGATTGTTAAGAATTTGTTCATAAATATTTAGATGAATTTTTCATTGTAGAATTTTCAAAACAATGACAAAAATTAACCGTTTTTTTGAATATATTTTTTCAAATCAGCGATTTTATTGATGTTTATTTAACGTTATCTCAATGTTAATAAAAGTGTTAAAAAAAATGAAATTGTAATCTGGAAAAAGGGAGGAATAAATTGGATATTTGACTTCGTCCAAATATTAATCTAAATACATTTTCCTCATGCAAATAACACATATCCAGAAGCGGGATTTTTCAACAAAACCATTTCAACTAAGTAAAATTACAAACGCTATTCTAAAGGCCATGACTGCACTAGAACATGGGAGTTTAGAAGACGCTGAACGTATTTCTCAGAGCGTTTTAGATGTGTTATTAAAGCAAAAAGAAAAAGAGCCAAAGTATGTGCCAACAGTAGAAGAAATACAAGATGCTGTTGAGGATTCATTAATGAAAAACGAATTTTTTGATGTTGCTAAAGCATACATACTTTACAGAGATGAACAAGCAAGAAAACGTAAGACAAACATCTTTGAAAAACGAATTAATCTTAAGCCATATGAATATCCCGATTTGTACGAGTATGTACCCGCAATAAGGCATTCGTATTGGATTCATACCGAGTTTAATTTTACAAGCGATATTCAGGACTTTAAAGCAGGATTATCTGATGTTGAACGTAGTGCAATTAAAAATACTATGCTTGCTATCTCACAGATTGAAGTTGCAGTAAAATCATTTTGGGGAGATATTTATCACAAAATGCCAAAACCAGAGATAGGATCTGTTGGCGCAACCTTTGCTGAGAGTGAAGTAAGACATCATGATGCATACTCACATCTTTTGGAAATTTTAGGTCTTAACAAAGAATTTAAGGACTTAAAGAAAAAACCAGTAATAATGCGTCGTGTTCAGTATTTAGAAAATGCATTAAAGAATTCTAAAAGTGAAGATAACAGAGCTTATGCAGATGCAGTATTGCTATTCTCATTATTTATTGAGCACGTATCTTTATTTTCTCAGTTCCTTATCATAATGGCATTTAATAAGCATAAAAATGTTTTGAAAGGTGTTTCTAACGTGGTAGAGGCTACATCTAAAGAAGAGCAAATACACGGTGATTTTGGAATAGATATTATAAATATCATCAAAAATGAAAACCCAGAATGGTTTGATGAAGATTATAATGCAACAGTTCAGGATATGTGTAGAGAGGCCTTTGATGCAGAGAGTAAGATTGTAGACTGGATTTTTGAGAAAGGAGAAATAGACTTCTTACCAAAAGCCGTTGTAAACGAATTCCTTAAGGATAGATTTAATAAATCTTTAAAGAGTATTGGAATAGATTCAATTTTTGATACAGACGAAAAATTACTAGCTGAAACCGAATGGTTTGATGATGAAATTATTGGAACCAAACATGGTGATTTCTTCGTAAAACGATCAATCAACTATAGCAAAAGAACCCAAAGTATAACCAGTGATGACCTTTTTTAAAAATGATAGAACAAAACCAGATTAATAGCGCAAACAATACAGAAAGTAAAGTAGAAAACGAATTAATAAATGCAAGAAAAAAATCGTTACAACAATTAAAAACCAAAACCGATGGTGATTTTAGTTGGTTAACAGATTATAGCCGTCAATTTTTAGCTTCAGGTTATTTAACAGAAGGTGTATCGGCAGAAGAACGCATTAAGGAGATAGCTGACAGAGCAGAGCAAATTTTGGGAATTCCTGGTTACGCGGATAAGTTCTTTAATTATATGTCACTAGGTTATTTCTCATTGTCATCACCCGTATGGTCTAATTTTGGGAAAGAAAGAGGTCTTCCGATATCTTGTTTCGGATCACATGTAGATGATGATATGGGTAACATACTTTATACCCAATCAGAAGTTGGTATGATGTCTAAACTTGGAGGTGGTACTTCTGGTTACTTTGGTAAAATAAGACATCGTGGTGCAGCTGTAAAGAACAACGGTCAAGCTTCAGGAGCTGTACACATTATGCAGTTATTTGAGTCTATGGTAGATGTTGTAAGTCAGGGTTCTGTTCGTCGTGGACGTTTTTCACCATACTTGCCTATTAGTCATCCAGATATAATGGAGTTCTTAGAAATAGGAACAGAGGGAAATCCAATTCAGGAGTTAACACATGGTGTTACTGTAACTAACGATTGGATGCAAGAAATGATTGATGGTGACGTAGAAAAACGTACAGTTTGGGCAAAAGTATTACAGAGAAGAGGAGAGATGGGTTACCCTTATATCTTCTTTACAGATAATGCTAACAATGGCGCAGCGGATGTGTATCAAGATAAAAAATTGCCAATTTACGCGAGTAACCTTTGTACCGAGATTATGTTACCTTCTAACGATGATTGGTCTTTTGTATGCTGTTTATCTTCATTGAATGTGTTGCATTACGAAGATTGGAAAGATACAGATGCTGTAGAGACTATGATTTATTTCTTAGATGCTATAATAACTGAGTTTACTGAAAAATTAGAACGCTATAAGAATTCTCCGAGCAAAGATGATCAGCAAACATTCCTTTTTATGGAGCGTGCTTATAACTTTGCAAAAGATAACAGAGCATTAGGCTTAGGTGTTTTAGGATGGCACTCTTTACTGCAGTCTAAGATGTTAGCATTTAACAGCCAAGAAGCATTTAATTTAAATAGTGAGATATTTAAAGTTATAAAAGAGAAATCTTACAAAGCATCTGAAGAATTAGCAGCCCAGTTTGGTGAGCCAACAGTTTTAAAAGGCTATGGTAGAAGAAATACAACGTTAAACGCTGTAGCACCAACAACGTCTTCTGCATTTATCTTAGGACAAGTATCTCAAGGTATTGAACCAATCTGGTCTAACATCTATGTAAAAGATATTGCAAAGATTAAGACAACGATTAAGAATCCATATTTAGAAGCGTTTTTAGAGTCTAAAGGCCAAAACACTACTGAAGTATGGAGAAGTATTAGGGATTACGATGGTTCTGTACAGCATTTAGATTTTATGACAGAAGAAGAGAAGGATGTCTTTAAAACTTATTCTGAAATCGATCAAATGGATATAATCTATCAGGCAGCTAATAGACAAAACCATATCGATCAAGGGCAGTCTGTAAACATTATTGTACATCCAGAAATGTCTGTAAAGGAGATTAATAAAATCCACGTTACAGCGTGGAAACTGGGCTTAAAGTCACTATACTATCAACATAGTATGAATGCGGCACAGAAGTTCAAACAAAAGAAAGAATGTACGACTTGCGAAGCTTAGTTTGATAAGTTATAAGCATAAAAAAAACCCGATTGAAAAATCGGGTTTTTTTATTAGTGTAATTAAAAATTATAATGGAATGTTACCATGCTTACGTTTAGGCTTATTAACTTCTTTATTCTCAAGCATACTAAATGCTTTTATTAGTTTTCTTCGTGTATTTTGTGGTAAAATAACTTCATCAATGTAACCTCGTTCTGCAGCACTATATGGATTAGCAAAGAGTTCTGCATATTCAGCTTCTTTTTCTTTCCATTTCGTTTCAGGATCTTCTGCAGCAGTAATTTCGCGTTTAAAAATAATTTCTGCAGCACCTTTAGCTCCCATTACGGCAATTTCAGCATTTGGCCAAGCAAAGTTCATATCTGCACCTATGTGTTTAGAGTTCATTACATCATAAGCACCTCCATACGCTTTACGTGTAATAACGGTAACTCTTGGTACAGTTGCTTCACTAAATGCATATAATAATTTAGCACCATGTACTATGATGCCATTCCATTCTTGATCGGTTCCCGGCAAGAAACCAGGTACATCTTCCAATACTAACAATGGAATATTGAAAGCATCACAAAAACGCACGAATCTAGCAGCTTTTTTAGAACTCTTTACACCTAAAACACCTGCTAAAAACATAGGCTGATTGGCAACAATACCTATAGATTTTCCACCAAGTCTTGCAAAACCAACTATAATATTTTTAGCATAATCTTTATGAATCTCATAGAATGAATTTTCATCAATAATACCTTCTATGACACTGTGCATATCGTAAGGTTTATTAGGATTATCAGGAACTATATCAGAAAGGCTTTCCCTTGTTTCATCCTTAAGTTCAAACTCTAAATCTTCTGGTTTTTCTCTGTTGCTTTGTGGTAGATAACTTAATAACTTTTTAATATCCTCAAGACATTCCACATCGTTTGCAGAAGTTTTGTGTGCAACTCCTGATTTGGTAGAATGTACACTTGCACCACCAAGTTCTTCACTTGTTACTTCTTCGTTTGTTACGGTTTTTACAACATTAGGACCTGTAACAAACATGTAACTGGTATCTTGAACCATTATCGTAAAATCTGTCATTGCAGGTGAATATACAGCACCACCAGCACAAGGACCCATTATAGCTGAAATTTGAGGAATAACTCCTGATGCTTGTACATTTCTGTAAAAAATATCTGCATAACCACCTAGCGAGCGTACACCTTCTTGGATACGTGCACCACCAGAATCGTTAAGACCTATAACTGGAGCACCAACATTAACAGCCATATCCATTATTTTGCAGATTTTTTCAGCATGCGTTTCAGATAATGAACCACCAAATACCGTGAAATCCTGAGCAAAAACATAAACTAAGCGGCCATCAACAGTACCATAGCCTGTAACTACACCATCACCATAAAACTTTTGATCTTCCATACCAAAGTCTTTGGTTCTATGAGTTACTAAAGCACCAATTTCTTCAAAAGAGCCTTCATCTAACAAATAAAGAATACGCTCTCTAGCTGTTAGTTTTTTCTTTTCATGTTGCTTATCTATTCGTTTTTGACCTCCTCCTAATTTAGATAAGGCCATTTTTTCATTAAGTGTTTTTATTTTAGAACTCATAGTATCTTAATTAGGTAGTCTTAATAATTTTTGGTCTTCCAGATATTGTTTCAAAGCTAATTTGGCAGCAATTTCTGCTTCAGCTTTATGTTGCTCTTCTAAAAGGCTAGGTGAGTAGTATTTTTTTACAAAATGAGTGTCGAAGTTTCCACTTCTAAACGCATCGTGCTCACAAACAAAACGACCAAAAGGTAATGTAGTTTGTACACCTTTAACGTGATAGTTATCAATTGCTTTTATCATAAGCTCAATGGCTTCTGCTCGTGTTTTGCCATAAGTAATCAATTTAGATAGCATTGGATCGTAATAGATTGGTACGTCCATGCCTTCTTCAAAACCGTTATCTACGCGGATATTTTCACCAACAGGTAATTGGTAAACCTCTAAATTACCAACACTTGGTAAGAAATCATTCATAGGATCTTCTGCATATACACGAAGCTCTAAGGCGTGACCATTAATTTTTAAGTCTTCTTGTTTAATGTCTAAAACTTCACCACGAGCCACTTTAATTTGAAGCTCAACTAAATCAACACCAGCAATCCATTCAGAAACAGGGTGCTCAACTTGTAATCTAGTGTTCATTTCTAAGAAATAGAAATTATGGTCGGCATCCATTAAAAATTCAACTGTACCAGCGCCAACATAATCACAAGAACGTGCTACGTTTATTGCAGCTTGTCCCATTTTTTCTCTTAATTCTGGAGTTAATATGGCAGAAGGTGCTTCTTCAACAACCTTTTGATGACGACGTTGCACAGAACATTCACGCTCAAAAAAATGAACAATATTGCCATGTGTATCTGCCATGACCTGAATTTCGATATGTCTTGGAGAGGTGACGTATTTTTCTACAAAAACAGAACCATCACCAAAAGCAGAAGTAGCTTCACTAATGGCACGCTTCATCTGGCTTTCAACATCTTTCTCATTTTCAACAACACGCATTCCTTTTCCTCCACCACCAGCAGCGGCTTTTATGAGTATAGGTAGGCCAATTCGTTTTGCAATATCAACGGCTTCTTTTGGATCCGTAACAGCATGGTCTACGCCAGGTACCATCGGAATATCGTAATCTTTAACAGCATCTTTAGCTGCTAATTTGTCTCCCATCATTTTTATGGCTTTAGAACGTGGACCAATAAAAATGACGTCATTTTTTTCGCATAACTCAGCAAAATCTGCATTTTCGCTTAAGAAGCCATAGCCAGGATGAATACCATCGACATTTAATGATTTTGCGACTTCAATAATTTTATCACCTTTAAGGTAAGATTGGTTAGATGGTGCAGGACCAATGCAAACAGCTTCGTCTGCATATTTTACATGTGGTGCATTTCTATCGGCTTCAGAAAATACAGCGACTGTTTTTATTCCCATTTTTTTTGCAGTTCGCATGACACGAATTGCAATTTCGCCACGATTGGCAACTAATATTTTTTTCATTTTATTCGAATTCGATTAAAAGTGC
>JASBSE010000246.1 GCA_030149115.1 Winogradskyella sp.
AAGAACACGATATTTTATTAATGCTTCTTCAGAAAAATAATTGCCTAAAGCTTCTACTTTAGATCTGTACCTACCATCTATTGGTGAAATTGCGCTAAGTGCTGTAAGTGCCATTTAAGTTGATTTTTAAGAAGCATCAAAGATAGCAAAGTTAGGCTGAAGCACGAAAGTACTCTGCAAGAAGTTTTTTGTAATAAGAGATTTTATTTTTTTGAATTTATTTTTTTGAGAATATGCCTTGCTCTGGCTTTAAAACCTGAGCTTTGCATTTGAAAATCGCGCTCTAAAATTATGGCAAGTTCTGGGTGAATCCAATCGTACTCAGTGCCTAACAAATATAACGAATTCATAGAGTAGGCTTTAGGTGCAATTTTTTCGTCATTAATCATCCAATCAAAACAAGCAGCGATTATTTTTTCTTTGTGCGTTTCACTAAGATGTTGTTTTATTTTGGTATCAGATTTCCCGTAGTAAGCAGTTATTAAATATTCACAGATTTTAGCCATAGGTCGTACTGCAGGATCTAGATGTACTTTTGAAATGTTTTGTGTAAAGGTATCTAAATGTGGAATGATAGCTTCAAGGTTTTCACCACACATAAACTCAAACACCCAAGCTGCTCTGCACGAAATTTTATCGTCAACATCAAACAAAATCTTCAGAAGTGGTTTTACTAAGTCTGGCTGGTTTAAAACCAAATTTGCATAATACAAGCGCTTTTTCCGCGAGTGGTTAACGTAATTTAATTCTTTATAAAGTTGCTCTTTTGTCAATTTAATTTCGCTAAATTTAGATTTCTAAAATAATCAAAAATGAAAATCCTTAAAAAACTCTTACTGTTAATTTTAGTAGTCTTTATAATTGCTCAATTTTTTGGACCAGAAAAGAACGAAGGAGATATTGCTACTGTAGATGCCTTTATTGAAGATACGAATCCTCCTAAAGATGTTCAGGTAATTTTAAAAAATGCATGTTTTGATTGCCATAGTGACCACACACGATATCCATGGTACAATAATATTACACCTATAAATTACTGGTTAGCAAGTCATGTTGAGGATGGTAAAAAACATTTTGATGTCTCTAAGTGGAACGATTATTCTGATAAGAAAAAAGACCATAAGTTAGAAGAACTTGCAGAAGAAGTAGAAGAAGGCCACATGCCATTACCAAGCTACACTTGGACGCATAGCGATGCTAAGCTAAGTAAAGAACAGATTGAAGCTGTTGAAGAATGGGTGAAAATGGCACGCATTAAGTACGTTTTTTTAAAAGACCCACAATAATAAAAAGCATCAGTTCAAGTGAAATTCAATAGCATTTTGTATCGAGAACAAGGTTTTTTATGAGCAAAAAACTATTAATTGTTGGTTTTGTTTGGCCAGAACCTAAAAGTTCTGCTGCTGGTAGTAGAATGCTACAGTTAATTGAGCAATTTCTCAATCAGAATTTTGAAATTACTTTTGCCTGTGCTGCCAAAACTTCTGATAACACCTATGATTTATCTCAAATAGGTGTAAATACGCAAACCATACTTTTAAATGATGCCTCTTTTGATGATTTTGTAAGCAAACTACATCCAGATGTTGTGCTTTTTGACCGATTTATGGTAGAAGAGCAATATGGTTGGCGCGTGGCTGAGCATTGTCCAAAGGCTTTACGTGTTTTAGATACAGAGGATTTTCATGGTTTACGAAAGGCTAGGGAACAAGCTTTAAAAGCAGGCGTTGAGGTCACAATTGAACACTTACAAAATGATACCACTAAACGTGAAATTGCCAGCATCTACCGTTGCGATTTAAGTTTGATAATCTCAGAAGCAGAAGTAGATATTTTAAACCAACAATTTAAGATAGATGAAAGCTTACTTTGCTATTTGCCATTCTTATTAGAGCCAACAGAAGAAGAAAAGATAAGCGGTTTACCTTCTTTTGAAGAACGACAACATTTCATAACCATTGGTAACTTTTTGCATCCGCCAAACTATGATGCAGTATTGTATCTAAAGCAAGTTATTTGGCCTTTAATACGCAAACAACTTCCCAAAGCCGAATTGCATATTTATGGTGCTTACAAATCTCAAAAAATAATACAACTGCATAAAGAAAAGGACGGTTTTTTAATAAAAGGATTTGCTGATGATGTGAATGATGTGATGCAACAATCTATAGTTTGTTTGGCACCATTACGTTTTGGTGCAGGGTTAAAAGGCAAACTAGTAGACGCTATGCAAAATGGTACACCTTGTGTTATGTCTGGTATAGCAGCCGAAGGTATGTTTGGAGAACTAGAGCTCAACGGTTTTATAGAAAACCATCCAGAGCCTTTTGCTCAAAAGGCAATAGAACTTTATACAAATGCAAAAGTTTGGAAAGACAAACAAAACAACGGTTTTAAAGTTTTAAATCTGCGTTTTGATAAAGCTAATTTTAAAGATGAGTTTGCACAAAAAATGGAAAGCCTTAGTAAAGGTTTAAAAAACCATCGTCAAAATAATTTTATTGGTCATATACTGCAACATCAGACTTTGCAAAGTACTAAGTATTTGAGTAAATGGATTGCCGAGAAGAATAGGTGAGATTTCGTTATTCGTTTATCTTACAGTTGTGTTCTTCAAATATTTTTACCATTCTGGTTTGTATACGTTCTTTTTCCGATTCAGTTAACTGACTTGATAAACCATCTAAAATCTGGTTACTTATATTAGGATTATATAGATACCGAATGGTATATCTATCTTCTGAAATTCCAATAATTTCAGCAGGTTCTTTAAGGTAAATTAAGTCTACCTTAAAAGGCATATTATTAAAGTCTTCGACAATTTGTTTTGTGACATTGTCTGAAAAATATGAAGTAGAAAATTTCGAAAATATTTGATTCCATCCTGAAGAACTACAATTATAATTAATTGAGCCAATTTCACTTGAATTTTCATTAACTCCGTAGCATGAGATAAATAAGGAAACAACAAAAAAAGCTCTCAGTTTAGATTTCATCTTAATAGTTTACTATTTCTTTATTTGGTATCTATTTATTAGTGAGTCAATTAATAACTTGTGAAAGCTAATTAAAGATTCTACACTCTCAATCTTGCCTTCATACTTTAGTGAAAGTCTTGTAGCGATTGAATAGTTTTTTTTAGCAATAGTTCCCTTAGTACTAATTTCGAAAGCTGTGTTCTTGAAAAGAATATTTAGATTTGATTTTATAATTGAGGTCTCTATTTCTTTTTTTAAAGATGGACTAGAAGAGACTATTTTCCAACTATGTTTTTTTAATAGAACTAACTTAGTAAAAGGGTCAAATGTTTTAATTTCAAAAGGATCTGGCTTCTGAAGATTAGGGATTTCTATTAGGTACTGAGCGGTATCAGAATTTCCAAAGTCGTACACAATATTCATAAGAACATTGCGATATGTTATTTTTAGATTGTATTTTGAAATATGAACAAATGAGCCAATTTCTCCATCTACCTTGAATGATTTATGATTGAACTCACCGTTGTTCTTTTCACAAATTCGTTTTAATTCAAGTTCAACATTCATAATAATGGCTGAAGCTAAAGGTTAAATCCGTTTCAAAAATTTACTTACAAACTCTATTTTTTCCTTTTTACAACACCATCACTAACAAAATCTGAGAAGTTTGAAGTTGCCGTAAACTTATAACCATCAGCAGTTGTTTCGGTAATTTCGACAAAAACAGTGTCGGTTTTTTTACCTCTAGGTAATGTATCTTCTCCTTTTATTACACTCCCGTTAAAAAGTGCGTATTTACAATCATTAATCCATATTAGGTCAAACCTGCTATGGATTCCTAATTTCTCAACTATTTCTTCTTGATGTGTTTCAGTTCTGATTAAAACAGAGCCTCCATAGCTTTCATCTTCTATTACAAATGTTCCTGTTTTGTAGTCGTTACAATCTTGAGGATTACTCAACACTAAGAATAATGCAACGATTGGTGTAAATAGTTTGCTCATGCTGTTATTTTAGTTGGTTTTATAAATTATATACTGCTGAACTGTTTTCAGTTGAAAAACAACGAAGTTCAATGAAATTTTTAGAAAATCAAAAGAGTTATAAGGTTTTGTTGTTGCCCTAAGAAATTATCTATTAAAGTTAATGTCTTATTTAGAAGTGGTTGCATATCCCTGTTGGCAGCTTTACTCATAATCAACCATTCTTATGTCCTCACATTTGATATGTGTTGAAATAGTTTTAGAGCCAACTTTATTTAGTTCTATTACCTTTTTCCAAGTTCCGTAATCGTTTCTGTAAAGCGAGGTAAATCCAATCCCATCACAGCGTCTTTTTTTAAATACTGAAACTAAAGCATACTTTTTATTCTGCGAAAATATTGGTTTAGAAAAGTGATAATATACTGTTTCCTCTGGATTGTTTTTGTCATCCATTTTCCAATTTTCAACAAAGTCAGCATAAAGTTTTTTATCGTTCCAAATTTTCTTTTTGTTCCACAACCACTTCTTTTTGATAATTAATGTATATGGCTCTTTGTTTTCAACTAAACTGTCGTATACCTTATTGTCAATATTATATTTAACAAACTTTACTTTTTTTGTTTGAGGTGGTGATAAAATTTCTGTGTAGTAGACTTCATCAGAAACATATTTCACTTTGTTTAATTTGAAGTGTCTCCAATCTATAGTATCATTTTTAGGCTCTGTGTAAAGAAAATCTTCTTTAAAGTTTTCATCAACCATTTTCAATTCTCGTATCTGATAATTTTGAAGGGAATCATTTATTTTCTCTTGCGTTATACTTCTTGGAACTAAAAAATAATATTTAAAATTTTCTGGGATTTCGTCTTTAGCAACTTGATTAATTAAATTCTCTATATCCGATTTTTGACCAAATAAATTGAGAGTTGAAAAGATTGATACTAGAAATAATATACGTTTCATAATTAACGAATTTCACTGAAATTTTCAGAAAATCAAAGGAGTAATAAGGTTTTGTTGAAAGTACTAAGCCATGATGATAAAATTTTAACTAGATAGGTGACCAATAGAAGTCGTATATTCCATGATGGTCTAAAATAGATCTAAACTTTTCAGGGTCGTGATATAATTGTTTAAATAAAAAAGCTTAGTCAGTGGTATAGATTGAAGCTATCTCTTCTTCTTGTTTTTTCTTTTTGCGCTTACCTGTAAAAATATTAAAGGTGTAGCTGGCAGAAAGACCACCTAACATGGTTGAGATCATCTCACTGTTGTCAAACTTTCCTGAAATTATATTGCCATCATAAAACTCTTTTGCAATGCCAGCTAAAGAAGACAAACCAAAGCTATACCAAAAGGCTTTGCGCTTATTTTTGGTTTTAGAATATATATAAGTGTAAGTAGCGCTAGAGATGGCAGCTCCAACTGCAAAGTGTAAGCCGTCATCTTCTAAGGTAATCTGTGCAGAACTAACACTAAAACAGAACAGCATAAAACACAAAACTATAGTTTTCATAGGTATAATAGATTGGTTGAGCGTAAAATAGCCGTTTAGATGTGGAATGCTTAAAATTCTCGGTAGGACTTATTATTTTTACGATAAAAGCTCTAATTTCGTCTTGTTATATACGTAAAAAGGCAAAGGTTTGAAGATTAGCATATTATCAAAAACAGCATTACTTATTGTTTTAGTTTTAATAATGTCTTGCACAACAGCAACCACCATTAAGTCTGGAGATATAGTATTTAGAGGTGCAACACAAGGTGACTTATCTGAAGCTATTAACGAGGTTACCCAAACCAAAAAAGCGACTAATTACACACATATGGGTATTTGTAGTGTTGAAGATGGAAGTGTATTTGTCTACCACTCAGATTTGGGCAAAGGTGTGGTAAAAGAGTCACTAGACTTGTTTTTAAAACCAGATGATAGTTCAACCTATAGTGCAGATCTATACCGAATTAAAGACAGTACCAAACCACAAATAGAAAACGCCATTTCTAAAGCCAATAAATTACTTGGTGAGCCTTACAACTTCACTTACATATTAGAAGACAAAGGCTATTACTGCTCAGAGTATATCTACGAATTGTTTAAAGAAGACAATGTGTTTACCCTTGAACCTATGACTTTTAAAAATGCTGAAACCAACACCTTTCACAACGGTTGGGTAACACAC
>JASBSE010000249.1 GCA_030149115.1 Winogradskyella sp.
CCTTCTTCTTCAGCCTTATGCGCTAACATTGCTCCTTTGATAACATCACCAATAGCGTAGATGTTAGACACATTGGTTTGCAAGTGCTCGTTCACCTCTACTTGTCCTCTATCGTTAAGTTTTACACCAGCAGCTTCAGCATTTAATCCATCTGTATATGGACGACGACCGACTGATACTAAACAGTAATCTCCTTTAAATTCTACAACTTCGCCTTTTTTGTTTTCTGCCTTAACGACAACCTCATCTCCATTGCGCTCTACAGACTGAACTTTATGAGAAACCATCATACTACATTTTGCCTTTTTAAAGACTTTATTAAGCTCTTTAGACAAACCTGCATCCATGGTAGGTAAAATTCTGTCCATATATTCAATTACTGTAACCTCAGCACCAAGACGACGATATACTTGTCCCAGCTCTAAACCAATTACTCCACCTCCGATAATCATTAAGTGTTTAGGCACTTCTTTAAGCTTTAAAGCTTCAGTAGAAGTAATAATTCGTTCTTTATCTATAGAAATGAAAGGCAGATTAGATGGCTTAGAACCTGTTGCTATAATTGTGTTTTTAGCTTCTATCTCGCCTGCGTCTTTACCTTCAATTTTTATATGAGTGGCATCTTTAAAAGATCCTATACCTTCGTAAACATCAATCTTATTTTTCTTCATTAAGAAATCTATACCACCTGTCGTTTGGTCAACAACAGATTGCTTACGCGCTATCATCTTTTCCAGATTTACTTTAATTTCTCCTGGTATTTCTATACCGTGTTCTTCAAAGTGCTTTGTAGCTTCTTCGTAATGATGTGAAGAACTTAATAAGGCTTTACTTGGAATACAGCCTACATTAAGACATGTACCACCTAGTGTAGAATATTTTTCAATAATTGCAGTTTTCATACCTAGTTGTGCACAACGTATTGCTGCTACATATCCACCAGGACCAGAACCTATTATTGCTACATCGTAAGAATTCATATTTTTTTATTTTATTTTAAATTGTAATGCTAATTGAAATGCTCTATTTTGATTTTTGGTTTCTACTCTACTTACATCTGTTAAACCAAGATAATAGCGTAAAGATGTACTAACTTTATTAGAAATTGCATAACTAAAGCCAAAGTTAACCCCAAAATCTCTATCAAAAAAATCTGTTTTTACATCTGCTAAAGAACCTGTTCCATTTTTTGCTGTAACCAACAAACCTACTTGAGGACCAACATCTAAACTAAAAGAATTTGATAAAAAATACTTTGCCATTACTGGCAAAGCGACATAATTTAACCTAACACTTTTATTATCTCCTTCACTTAACTCAAAGCCATAAACTGTAAACAACAATTCTGGCTGAATTTTCAAATCTTTAGTAATATCAATCTCCATAAAAAATCCTGCATGAAAATTAACTAAAGACGATAATCCTGATGTACCATCACCTGCAAGACTTGCAATATTACCTCCTATTTTTATACCAATTGGATGCTCTTGTGCATTTAGGCTACAGCAAACAAAAAATAACGCAACAAAAAGTACTCTCATCTATTCTATAGTGAAATACAAAAATACAATATAGATTAATGATTTACGAAAAGTAAAGGACTAATTTTTATAATGAAGTTACTAATAAAAAAGCCCATTATTAAAAGATCAAAATCTAATTAAAATGGACTCTTTATTCCCTAAAAGTTAATAGCATTCAAAATTGAAGAATAACTATTACACCTACAATACTCAAATTGAGTATTTTTTATAACCAATGCGGATTTAGCTTTAAAATTCCAACTAATTCACCCGTAGATGTTATATCTAACTTCTTTAAAATATTACGTCTATGTGTATCTACCGTATGAGAACTAATATTTAGTCTTTCTGAAATTTCTTTACTGGTTTTATCTAAAATTAAGAGACGAATAATGTCGCGCTCTCGATTTGTAATTCCATCATGAAGTAATTTCTGGGAAAAGCTGTTAAAGTAAACAGTTTCATACTCTTGTTTGTCATTCAATAATTTTGCAGATGCAGTTATATCTAACTTTATATCTGGATTCATAACTGTATAATGCGCTAACCCAATGATGGGTTTGTTTTCTGAATCGAAAATTAAAGGTGTTGTGTTTTGAATAATATTAACATAAGTACCTTGTGCATTTTTGAACCTAAAATTCCACGTATAGCTTGCATCTTGTCTTTTTTCTTTTGGTATTTCGCCTAGTGTAAACTCCATCAACTGGTTTAAAGCTCTTAGCCACGATTCTATATCATCAGGATGGATTCTACTCGAGAAGTAACGCATTCCTTTATCCTTAAGTTCGTTTGGATCTAGACCTAAAGAGGTTTTATAATTTTTACTGATATATTCAAAGGTTAAATCTTGTGTATTGGTAATACAAAAAAAGGTTGAGCTATAAGGCAAATATTGATCCATCTCAATAATTTTTCCAATATGCTTCTGCAAAGATGGCTTGTCGTAAGACTCAAATATAAAGCTGTACAACTCTTTTATTTTTGAATATTTCATAAAGTATTAACTCATTTTAATTTGGGAAACCCAACATCTCACCCATACCCACCGTAAATAACCAACAACCATAAATAGCATGTTCTATGGAAACCAAGAGTGTTGACTTTGTTTTTTTAAATGTTAGTGCAAATAAAACACCTCCTATAAACGTTAAAATCATGACCAAAGTATTCTTAAAAAGAATATGTGCTAAAGAAAATAAAGCCGCATTTACAATTATAAACAATGCATTACTTCTAAATAAGGATTCGTATCGTTGAAAGAAAAACGTTCTGTAAACTAATTCTTGCGGATATACCGAAAATACAGAATAAACAAACAATATTGCTACCCATAACATAGGATTAGACTTTACAACCACAAACAGATTATCATAATCCAAAATGTACATATAGCTAACAGTAATCATAGCTGTTGCCAAAAATTTAATAGTGGTTCGTTGCCAAAATTGAGTCCAATTAATATGCTGTCTAATTTTAAACTTATTATTTTCAACCTTAAGAAGTACATAGATCACATAAATAAAGCCTGATATACCAATAGCTAGTTTAACCCATAATTGAAAGCTAAGCACAAAACTTATCGGTATTAAAATAAATACGATAAAAAACTCAACAAGCCTATACTTTACGCTTTGCATATTATAACGTTATTGCCGTAGTATGCTTTACTTCGCTAATCATAAACATACTATGTGTACTCCCTATATGGTTTATATTGGTAAGCTTTTTAACCATAAATTCTCTAAACGCTTCCATATCCTCCACCAATACTTTCAACAAGTAATCATAGTCTCCACTAATGTGATAACACTCAAGTACTTCGTCTAATTTACGAACTTCTCTTTCAAATTTCATAACATAGTCCTGAGAATGCTGTACCAACTTAACGTGACAAAAGGCTACAAAAGCTTTAGCCACCTTCTTTTTATCTATGAGTGCAACATATTTACTTATTATACCATTTTTTTCTAACTTTCTAATACGCTCATATACAGCTGTAACAGATAGTCCTAATGCATATGAAAGGGCTTTATTTGTTTGCTTACTATCTTTTTGAAGAAGCTTCAATAATTCTTTATCTATATCGTCTAACATTGGCTTAATATTTTTCGGTGTATATCATACTCTAATTAAAAGAATAGATTATTATTCTTTTAAATTATAAAAATATAGAATAATATTCAACAAAATAAACATACTATTGTTTTTTATTCTAACAGAGTTCAACTTTGTAAAAACAAAGTAAACTATATTAAAATGAAATTCAAACCTGCAAATAACATACAAGACTTACAGTACTTTGGCGAATTTGGTGGTGTAAATCCATCTATTTCAGACTCTTCAACATACACTTTTTTATCAGCAAAGACTATGTTTGATACGTTTGAAGGTAATGCTGATGGCTGTTATCTTTACTCAAGACACTCATCACCTTCAAATTTATATTTAGGTGAAGCACTAGCTGCTATGGAAGGTACAGAAACAGCAACAGTAACAGCCTCTGGAATGGGAGCCATTACACCTGTTTTAATGCAATTATGCCAAGCCGGCGAACATATTGTAAGTAGTAGAACAATATACGGCGGAACGTATGCTTTCTTAAAAAACTTTGCACCA
>JASBSE010000252.1 GCA_030149115.1 Winogradskyella sp.
GAAGAAATAGAACCAGGAAATGATTATAAAATCATCGATGAGCGCTTAATTGACGATAAAGATAAATCTCTTGCTATTGTACATACATTAGAAGGAACAACAGATACATTATCTTTAAGAAAAATGAAAAATGACGAGTCATCTTATAGTCGTCATTCAGGTTTAAGAAGCATCCTATACTACTCGTTAGCCGCTTCTTATTTTAATAGAAGTTTACGTAACGTTACACCAAACCAAAGTAACTACAAAAACGCTTCAGCTTATAATAAATCTACAGGATTAAAAAACGATTTAAGAAGCTCTGCAACGTCTCGAAGAGTAAGTGTACCAGGAAAATCATCTAGAGGATATGGCAGCGGAAAGTCGTTTAGATCGTTTGGAGGATAGTCGTTTTAAAGAGATAAAATGTCTTAAAAAGAAACACGTTCCACATCGCTTACATTGGTATTTAGAAGAAGATTATTTTTCTGAAGAGTTACTTGGTATTTACCGCTCTGAGGTAGAACAGTTACGTCGTATTTCTGATGAAGCATTTTATTTATTTCAGCGTGCTACAAACAAAATTATAGCCGAACATAAATTAGGTGAACTTGGTATTCCGTTATCGTTTCAAAAATGTATTGAACATAGCTGGAAAAACAAGAATAAACATCCTTTTCTTTATGGTCGATTTGACATTAATGGAGGTTTAAAATCTGATTATGGTCGCATTATTGAGTTTAATGCAGACACATGCAGCACCTTACCTGAGACATTATTGTGGCAACCACTTCAATTAGAACAATTAAAGGGAAACCCTCAAAGTTTTAATACTTTAAAGTTTGACATAAAAGATGCTTTATCTAACCTAAAATCTTATTTAGGTAAAGACAAACCCGTTTTTCTGGGAACTTCCTTTGGTTACATTGAAGACAAAGAAAATGTTAACTGTATTATAGATATTGCTTACGAAGCTGGCTATAAACCTTTTTACTCAGACTTAGAGCATGTTATTTTTTCTGATGAAGGTGTGTTTCATCAAATTGGTGATGAATATGAAGATGTAGATGTGCTTTTTAAAATGATTCCTTGGGATTGGATGTTTAATGACGAGCCTGAATTGGCACACATCCTTTCAGACTTAATCGTAAACGATAAAGTTGTAGTTTTAAATCCACCTTATACAGCTATTTGGCAGAATAAAAAGTTTTTGGCTTATATCACACAGAACTTCCCGAATAACATTTTAGCTGAAACGTATTTGAGTAAGGAGCCTAGCTTATACAATTATGTACAAAAGCCTGTTTATGGTCGTTTAGGTGAAAATATATCTATAGAAGCCATGGGTAATTCTGAAGCCGAATCTAAAGGTGATTTTGGGCATCAGGATATGGTATTTCAAAAGTTCTATCCATTGAACAAGGATGAAGAAGATTATTTTTATCAAATAGGAATGTTCTATACATCGAGAGCGTCTGCCATAAACTTAAGAACGCAAGACTCTAAGATTATTACTGATGATTGCGAGTTTATGTCACACTTTATTATCTAACCCATAAAAAAATTTAAGATTGCTAAAAATAATACTAGTCATATTAATAATATTAACGATATTAATGTGCTATCAAGAAAGTAAAAGCAGAAAGATTAATTTCTTTTTAGCATTATTTATTTGCATAGTGACGACTCCTCTTATTGGCTATTTTATAATTTCTTCTTTTGGATTAAGGAATCCTAAAGGATGTAACTGGTGTGGTAATACTAAAAATGAAGCTGTTTTCTGTGGAATATGCGGAAAAAACGATGAAGGTCTTTTCTCGAGAAATTAAAAATAAGTCCTAATTAAATTAAGTCCTCTGAAATTATTGAGATAGCCTCTCCCCTTTCAATCTGCTTAATAACAACTTTGTCCGAGTTAAAAGACTCCATTAATAATTCTTGGATTTTCTTAGCGTCAAAAGGTCTACAAGAAAAAATATCTACGGCAGCAAATTGGTGTTCTGGCCAGGAATGAATACTTACATGGCTTTCTTCTAAGAGAATAAAACCTGTGACACCTATGGGCTCAAACTGTTTGTAAGACTCATTAACCTTAGTAAGCTGTAATTCTTCAACTATAGCATTTAATACTGTTTTTACAGTAGGTATAAATGATAGTGTATCTGCATTACAGTTATACACATCCCAAGTGATATGTGTGCCGAGAGAAGTTTTCAAGCTTTATGATAAATTATTCGTCCTCTGAATAGTCGTTATAAGAGCTAAGCATTAAGCTCATAAATTCTACACTATCATAAACTTTAACCAAGGTTGTGTAAGATTCATCAGCGTCAACTTCTACCATTTCTGGTAACGTTTCTCTTGGACCGTAATCCCAAGTCACTTCATTAATAACATCGGTTAAAACATCGTAATTCCCTTCAATCTCCATACCCAAAAACGTTACTTCTTTGTTTGGTAAAGAAGAAATATACGAATTTTGAAAAGCAGGTGGTCCGTAATATTCGTCAGCTACTAAATACTCAGATAAAGAAGGATTTATCATATATACAGACTCTGTAAAGTTATATTTTATTATACTATCATTCTCTAAGGTTAGTTGATGTTCACCTGGTCCCATTTCTACCCATACAACATCTTTTGGTGGCACCAAAACTCTTAATGTATCTACCACAATTTCTACAGATGTATCTGTAGGATTATCTATAGCAAGGTCTACTTTACTACTACAAGATGAAAATACTGTTAGAGATAAAATGGAAAGAATAAATAGCTTTTTCATTACAAATTATTTAGTTACTGCCAATATAAGAATATTTATGAAGTAAATATCTCAAATGAAAATAATCGTAATAAAAATCTACAGTTTAGTGTAAACAAATGTAATGCGTTCCGTTATAAAAGAATCATCTTCCGTACTTTCAGCATAAAAGGCATCATCTATAGCTATAAACAACGAGTCTCCATTTCTAAAATACTGATTTGTGACACCTTCGTTATTGGTAATAAAAACAGAGTTGCCATCTTGGTACCAAGTAAATGGTATATCCTCTAAAATATCAAAGCAGTCTACAAAAAAATCTTCACCATCAACATTAGGAGTATATGTAATATTGGCAGAGGATCTTAAAAACATAGTACCTGTTCCATCGGTATTAAATGTTAGGGTTTCATTATCATAACAATCTATTTCATCTAAATAATTATTAGTAACGATACCATCATTATCTAAATCTCTTAAGCTATCGGTAACCCAGCCTACTAGAATCCAATCGCCAGGTGTTTCTACAAATTCTTGTTGACAGTCTTCTAATCCTAAAATTAATGATTGTAAAACCATACTCTCACCACAAACCTCTTGCTGGTACTCCAAAGCAGACTTGTATGCAATACATAATTGCTGATAATTGTCGTCTGTATAATTATTAAAATTATTCTCCGCAATTTCTGAGGCTTCAATAGCTTCTGCGCATAAATCATCATCGTAACAATTGCCTAAATTATCAGACAATAATTGCAAACTACCATCCTCATCTCCACAAATCTCTATTTGGTTTAATAGTGCTTCTTTGTAATCTAAACAAAATTGACTGTAATCTTCTTGAGAAGCATTGAGAAAGTTTCCAAGAGCCATAGATGTATTCTCTATTGCCTCTATACATGCAGTATCTTCAAAGATAATTTCACCCTCATAGGGTTCATTATCGCAATTTACAGCCATAAATAATATGGCAAATGCACAAAGCATAAAAATTCTCTTAACCATAGCATGCTAAAGTTAAGAAATTTTACAATACAAAATTCCCTAATTAGCTTTCTGTAATTTTTTCATTTTTTATTGTACTTAAAATAACAAGACCAACAATAAAAAAAGTAATTAAGAATAAAATTGAATATCTCATGCTACCAGTAATCTGTGCAACAAAACCATAAAGAAATAAACCAATTGTTAAACCTATCTTCTCTGCTACATCATAAAAACTAAAATAAGATGCAGTATCCTCTGAACCCGTTGGAATTAACTTGCTGTAAGTAGACCTAGATAATGCCTGTATTCCACCCATAACTAATCCAACTGAAGCCGCAGTAATATAAAACTGTATTGGAGTAGTAATAAAATAAGCAAAACCACATATTAAAATCCAAATAAAAATCACCCATATTAAGGTTTTGATATTACCTATTTTATCTGAAAGCTTTGCCGTATAATTTGCGCCAATAATAGCTATTAGTTGAATAAGTAGAATGCTTATAATTAATCCCGTAGTAGAATCTTGTGTTCCCCAATCCAGCTCTTCAACTGCAAAGTATGTAGCTGCTAACATTATGGTCTGTACTGCCATACTGTATATAAAAAAGGCAGATAAATAACGTTTTAAAATCTTATTAGACTTTAATGCATTCCATATCTTTTTCAACTCATTAAAACCAGATGCGAGTACAGTTTTAGTTACTTTGTGTCCTTCATTGGTTCCTGTTGGTAAATGCTTAAACGTGTATTGCGCAAACAATATCCACCACACTCCAACCATAATAAAGGCTATCCTTGTTGGCTGAGCATCATTTTCAAAGCCAAACCAATCGTATTTAAGTATCATTACTAAATTGACTAAAAGCAATATTACGCTACCAACGTAACCTAAAGAAAATCCTTTAGCACTGACTTTGTCTTGTTGTTCTGGATAGGCTATATCAGGTAAATAAGAATTATAGAACACCAAACTTCCCCAAAATCCTATTAAACCCATAACATAACAAACCATACCAAAAACAATATTCTCAATGGAAAACCAATACAAACCTATACATGAAATCGCTCCTAGATAACAAAAGAACTTCATAAATGACTCTTTGTTACCTACATAATCTGAAATACCAGATAAAATTGGGGATAAAAACGAAACAATTAAGAAACTAAAGGCTGTGACATAACTTATTAAAGAGTCGTTGTTAAATTCATAGCCTAGAAAACTTACAGTATCACTCAATATTTTACCAGATTCTTCATCCTTAATAATTGTTAGTGCACCATAAAATATTGGAAAAACAGCAGAAGATATTACTAATGGATAAACCGAGTTTGCCCAATCATAAAATGCCCAAGCATTGAGAAGTTTTTTACTTCCTTTTTTAAGTTCGCTCATAGATATAAATTAAAAAAAGCTGCCCAAATTGAGCAGCTTCTAAAGTAGTAATTTATTTTTAAGCCAATATTAATTTATTGGTCTAAATGATGTAACGTCAAACTTTTTTGCTTCTGCTTTTGCTTTTGGCGAAAGCGATTGTAAATTTTTAATTCTAGAATCATTACTTGGGTGTGTACTTAAGAATTCTGGTGGTGCTTGTCCTCCACTATTCGCCTTCATACGCTTCCATAATTCTGCAGCTTCGTCTGGGTTATAACCTGCTATTGCCATTAAATATAACCCTATTTTATCAGCCTCTGTTTCATGTGCTCTACTAAAAGGCAACATACCTCCTACATTACTTGCTAATCCATAAGCTTGCATCCATAATTGTTGTTTTTCTGGGCTCTCATTTCCGGTTGCAACAGCAACTCCTATACCACCTAACTGCTGTAACATTCCAGAGCTCATGCGTTGTTGACCATGATTGGCTAAAGCATGGGCTACCTCGTGTCCCATAATTGCAGCTACACCTGTTTCATTTTGTGCAATTGGTAAAATTCCTGTATAAAAAGCTATTTTACCACCTGGCATACACCATGCATTAACTTGTTCAGATTCTATTAACTTGTATTCCCATTTATAATCATCCAAATAGCCTTGATGTCCATTTGCATTTAACCAGCGTTCTGCTGCTACAGCAATACGCTGTCCTACTCTAGTAATCATTTCTGCATCTTTAGTTCCAGTAATAATTTTACTTTCACTTAACACCTGATTATATTGAGCAAATGATGAAGGAAACAACTGATCATTAGAAACAAATGCCATTGTTTTTTTCCCTGTGAAAGGGTTAGTAGCACATGACACAATAATTGCCACTACAGCTAATATTGAAAATGCTTTTTTAAAAGTCATAGTTTATATTTTTAAAAATGTATTGACTAAAATACGAAAATCTATTTGTAACTATAAGACACCTCTTTTATTTAATGGTCACTTAGATTTTGCATCTTTTCCAATAATATGCAGTTCTGAGAAATTTTTATCTACTACAAAAGAATTTGTACCATTTGATTTTAAGTGCTCTAAAGAAATAACTTGATTGTCAATTTGAATTTCAGCAATATCGAATGGTAATCCATGAATAATAATTTTAAAGGTCTCATATTCAGTAATAAATTTACCTTCTTTATACTGATTGATTATGAGTTCATTCTCTCTGCCTGTAAGACTAAAATTTCTTAAACTATATCGACCTTTTGTATAATCGTAACCATCATTAGCATCACTAAACAACTCACTTACTTCTTTACCTTTTTTGTAATAAACATCGAGAGTAATCTCTTTTATTTCCTTTTCACCAACATATTGTTGTATTGGAAATTTTGGAATAATTGATCCCTCTTTTATAAAAATTGGCATACTATCTATATCTGCATCAACCCACATTTCTTTACCTCCTTTTATGATTTCATCAGTCCAGAAATTATACCAACTTCCTCTCGGAATGTACATTCTTCGTCCTTTGGCATTTGCTTCTAATACTGGACAAGCCAAAATCTGTTCACCAAATATAAACTCATCAGTTCTGTAATGTGTTTGAACATCATCTTGATCAAACATCACTAAAGACTTCAATAATGGTGTTCCGTGATCTGCATAGTTCCAAAAAGCAGTATATAAATAAGGTAATAATTGGTACCTTAACTCTATAAACTTTCTAACAATATCCGTTACATCTTCATCAAAAGCCCAAGGTTCTTGGTCTCCATGATCACCCGATGAATGTACTCTAAAGAATGGATGAAAAACACCTAATTGTATCCAACGTGTAAATAACTCTCCCTGTGGCTGCTCTGCAAAACCGCCAATATCACTACCAGCAAATGAAAAACCAGACATTGCCAAACGTTGAGCCTGAATATTAGCTATCCATAAATGTTCCCATGTTGCAACATTATCTCCTGTCCAAGTGGATGTGTATCTTTGCGTTCCTGAATAAGCAGATCTTGTAATTACAAATGGACGTTTTGGAAAGGAATACTTTTTTAAGCCT
The DNA here is from genome assembly GCA_030149115.1 of Winogradskyella sp. GTDB lineage: Bacteria > Bacteroidota > Bacteroidia > Flavobacteriales > Flavobacteriaceae > Winogradskyella. The sequence continues at coordinate 7,165 of JASBSE010000252.1, forward strand.
TGATATGTTGCACGTGCCATCTGCATACCATAAATATTATGTGCTTTTCTGTGACTACAAGGGTTTCCGTCATAATCATGTCTTACGTCATCTGGAAATGTTTTATTTGGCACTTCCATAACTGCAGGTTCATTCATATCATTCCAAACTCCTTTAATGCCAATTTCTTCAATTAGTTCTTTAAATAGACCTGACCACCAATCTCTAACTTCTGGGTTTGTAAAGTCCGGAAAGTAACACTCACCTGGCCAAACCTTACCTTTCATATATGGCCCATCTGCACGTTTACAGAAGTAATCATTTTCCAAGGCTTCTTTAAATACCGAATAATCTTTGTCAATTTTAATTCCTGGATCTATAATTGCTACCGTTTTGAATCCTTGCTCCTTTAGTTCATCTACCATTCTTTTGGGATCTGGAAAATATTCCTTATTCCATGTAAAGCAACGAAAGCCATCCATATAGTCTATATCTAAATAAATAGCATCACAAGGTATCTGAAGTTTTCTAAATGTTGATGTTATTTCTTTGATCTTACTCTCTGGGTAATAACTCCACTTGCACTGATGAAAACCAAGTGCCCATAATGGTGGTAAATGATGTGGCTTTCCTGTTAAGTCTGTATAACTTTCTACAACATCATTCATTTTTGGGCCATAGAAGAAATAATAATTCATCTCACCGCCTTGTGCCCAAAAACTTGTAACGTTACGTCTTTCTTGAGCAAAATCGAATGAACTTCTAAAAGAATTATCAAAGAAAATCCCGTAAGCCTTACCATGGTGAAGACCTGTATAAAAAGGAATTGTTTTATAAATCGGATCTGTATCTTTTCCGTAAGCGTAAGAGTCGGTTACCCAATTATTGTAACGTTTTCCTTTTAAATTTAAATGGTTTGGTTTATCTCCTAGTCCATAATAACTCTCACCATCATTAGATATTTTGCTCATTTTTACGATGTTTCCTCCAAACTCGTAACTTTCTTCCCAATGAAACCCTATTTCATCTTGATTAATTAAAATACCATCTTTAACATCGTACAAAGAAACACGAAGACTTTCTTTAGAGATTTCGCATCGCAATTTTGAAGTAATTACCACATAGCAATCCTCTTTTTCTTCTATTTCGAGCTTGTTATAACCAATACTTGCATACTTGGTTATGGCATAAGAAAAATCATTATCAAAAGTACCTACGGTTGTGTATCTAAATCGCAAAAGGCTATCTCTTACAACGGTTAACTGAAGAATAACATCATTATCTGTTGAAAAATAGAGCTTATCTACATCTTTCTCAAAGCGTATTATTTGTGAAGGAAACAGGTTTCCTTTATTTTCTAATTCTGTGTTTGTAATCATAGCATGATTTAATATAATAGGGCACGTAAAAAAACGGAAAAATTAGAACTTTAGAAAGAGGTTAACATTGTTATTATGCAGAATTGTTAACTATAACGATTTCGGATACAAAATTTGCTTAAATCGCAAATAATAATCCGAATATCAAGACTTTATTCAGAATATTTGAAAGCAACCATACCTAAAGGAGGAACATTAATTTCTGTTGAATGATCCCTGTAGTTCCAAGGCTCATCTTTAGTTGTTTTTAATTTATTTTTATACTTACCAGTACCAAAATATTTTTTTAAATCGCTATTAAAAACTTCTTTAAGTTTTCCTTTTCTAGTAACCCCTACTTTATAATTTTCTTTTGGAACTGGAGTCATATTGATAATAATTATTAGATCTCCTGAGGAATTATTACCTTTTCTAATATAACTGAGTACAGAGTTTTCTGAATCATTATAATCTATCCATTCAAAACCTTCATTAGAAAATTGCTTTTCGTATAAAGATGGCTGTTCCTTATAAAATGTATTGAGATCTTTTATAAGTTCTTGAACGCCTTTATGCGGCTTGTATTGTAATAAGTGCCAATCTAAACTATTTTGAAAATCCCATTCATCATTTTGCCCAAACTCGGCGCCTTGAAACAAGATTTTTGTTCCAGGATGCGTGAACATATAACTGTACAACAATCTTAAGTTTGCAAAACGTTGCCACTCATCACCTGGCATTCTTCCTAATATAGAACGTTTGCCGTAAACCACTTCATCATGACTTAAGGGTAACATAAAATTTTCAGTAAACGCATAGGTCATAGAAAAGGTAAGATCGTTTTGATGGTACTTTCTATAAATTGGTTCTTTTGCGAAATATTGAAGAGTATCGTGCATCCATCCCATCATCCATTTCATTCCAAAGCCCAAACCTCCAATAGATGTTGGCTTAGAAACCATAGGAAATGATGTTGATTCTTCTGCAATGGTTTGCACATCAGGAAACATACCATAAACTGCTTCGTTCATTTCTCGCATAAAGGATATTGCTTCTAGATTTTCTCGTCCACCAAACATATTTGGTTCCCATTCACCATCTTCCCTACTATAATCTAAAAATAACATTGAAGCAACAGCATCCACTCGCAAACCATCTACGTGGTATTGGTCTAACCAAAATATGGCATTACTGATCAAAAAAGATTTTACTTCATTTCTACCATAATTAAAAATCAGGCTTTTCCAATCAGGGTGATAACCTTTTCGTCTATCTGGATGCTCATACAAGTGTGAACCATCAAAAAAGCCTAAACCATGTGCATCTTCAGGAAAATGCGATGGTACCCAATCTAATATAATACCAATACCATTTTGATGAAGTTTATCAACCAACAGCTTAAATTCTTCAGGGTAACCATAACGCGATGTTGGTGCAAAATAGCCTGTTATTTGATAACCCCAAGATGGATCATACGGAAACTCCATAACTGGCATTAATTCTACGTGTGTAAAGTTCATTTCCTTCACATAGGAGACCAATTCATCAGCCATTTCATAATAGGATAAAAAACGACCTTCTTCAACCTTTTGCTTCCAAGAACCAAGATGTACTTCGTAAACCGAATATGGTGCATTTAGAGCATTTTTAGTGTTTCGGATTGTCATCCAATCTTTGTCTTGCCAACGATAGTCATCTTCCCAAATTATAGATGCTGTTTTGGGTGGATGTTCGTTTCGCCTTGCATAAGGGTCTGCTTTTTCAGTTACAATATCGTTATGATGGCTTCTAATTTTATACTTATATAGATTGCCTTTACCAACATTTGGTATAAAACCCTCCCAAATACCACTTTGGTCCCAACGTACATTGAGTTTGTATTCTCCTTCTTTCCAAAAATTAAAATCACCAATAACCGAAACCTCTTTAGCACTTGGTGCCCAAACAGCAAAATACGTACCTTCAACATCATTTAGGGTAGTTATATGAGATCCGAATTTTTCGTAAAGTTTGTAATGCTTACCTGACTTAAATAAATTAATGTCAAAATCAGTGAATAAACTGTGAGCAGTTACTTCTGCCATAAAATAGTTGTTGTTAGTATTTTAACTTTGTTGGTATCTAAAAATATTCAATATTGCAAGTTAGCTATAATTTCACTTATATTTTCAAGAATGCTAAATGAATGAAATCCTAAAACTTAAAATAAGACTCCTTTAATCTTTTCATCTTTCGTTGTTTTAGATAAATTTATGGCTGTTTCAATTAATGCTAAATGCGAATATGCCTGAGGAAAATTACCTAATAAACGTTTGGTTTTAAAATCTAAATCTTCACTAAACAAGCCTAAGTGATTGCTGTAAGATAGTAATTTCTCAAAGTGGTCAACAGCTTTTTTCTCCTCTCCTATTTTATACAAACTATTAATGTACCAAAATGTGCAAATTGTAAATGATGATGATGGTAAACCAAAATCATCCTGATTTTTATAACGATATAGCAATCCTTCATAAGACAACTCTCTTCCAATAGCCTTAACAGTACTTACGAATTTAGGATGTTTTGCGTCTATAAAACCATAAGATTCCATTAATAAAACCGAAGCGTCTAAATCGTCAGTACCATAAGCTTGGGTAAAGGCTTGTGCACTATCGCTCCATACATTTTCCATTATATCTGCTTTAATAGCTTCTTCTAACAATTGCCAACGTGCTAATTTGGACGTCTTGCCTAACAATTTGGCAACTTTAATGGCTTTATCAACAGCGGTCCAGCACAGCACTTTTGAAAATGTAAAATGTTGATCTTCTGATCTAAACTCCCATATTCCTTTGTCTGGTTCTTGCCAGTGTTTATCAACAGTCCAAACGATTCCTTTAGTAATATTCCACAATGCCTCTCCGTTTTCGATGTCATTATTAAAATTCAATATCAGTTGATGTATCATATCCATAAGAATACCATAGATATCATTCTGTTTTTGCTTATAGGCAGCGTTTCCAATCCTAACAGGACTAGAATCCTTGTAACCTGATAAATGGTCTAAAAATGTCTCAGTCAACTTTTTCTCGCCATTGATACCATACATTATCTGAAGTTTTTCATCCTTATCTGGAATTAAGTTGATGATAAAATTCAAATAACGTTTCGCGATATTTTTATGTCCTAAGGTGGACATTACTTTAATTACCATCGATGCATCTCTAATCCAACAAAAACGGTAATCCCAATTTCTTACTTCTCCAATGGTTTCAGGTAAAGATGTGGTTATCGCTGCTAAAATCGCTCCTGTTTTATCATAACTCAGCAACTTTAATGTCATTGCGCTTCTTGCAATTTGCTTATTATATTTTTTATAAGATGTTGTACGCTCTAACCAGTTTAACCAATAGACTTTGGTACGCTCGTGTTCTAAAAATGCCATTTTTAAGGTTGGAACAAATAATTTTTCGTGATAACCTACTAGGAAAAAATGGTCTGATGTAATTTCTAACTCCTCACCCTTTATGACCTTTTCTTTATCAAAATCTGTATACATAAACAAAGTGTCATAAGCTTCATTATCTGTTAAGCTCACGACGAAATCATTCTTTACATAAGTTTTAGTTTCACCTTTGGCATATTCTAGTCCTGGGTTATAAATGGCCTTAACGGTAGGTTTACCTGAGATGTATTTTACATACCTAATAAATTCTGGAGGTGCATTAAAAGAACCATTATTATTGTGATATCTCGGCATAAAGTCCCTCACCTCAAAAGTATCTAATCCATTACTGAATCTTGTTACCAAAATAACCGTATTCTCAATGTAGTATTGTTGTATTTGGTAACTATCATCTACTTCAAAACCAAAAGAGCCTCCTATATTTTCATCTAATAGTTTTCCAAAAACTGATGGTGAGTCAAACTGGGGCAAACAGCACCAATCAACAGAGCCATTTTTAGAAATTAAAGCTGCACTTCTACAATTACCAATAACACCATAATCTAAATTGTTCATTAAATCTTTGTTTTTTAAAATGTAAAACCTTTTATTTTCCTTAAATTAACGAAAACCTTTCAACTAGCACAAATAATCTCTATGAATAAAACCATAATTGTTTCTAATCGTTTACCTCTTCAAGTATCAATTCAAAATAATTCCTTTAAAGTTGTACCAAGTGTAGGCGGTTTGGCAACTGGTATGAAGTCTGTGCATGCCGAAGGTAATGGCATTTGGATTGGATGGTCTGGGATTCCTGAAAATGACTTAAGCTCAGAACTTTCCAACGAAATTGATTCTAAAATTAGAGATGAAAAATGTGTTTCCGTTCCGCTTACCAATGAGGATATCGAGGAATATTACGAAGGTTTTAGCAACAGAGCTTTATGGCCATTGTTCCACTATTTTATGGAATACTCAAACTTTGAGCAAAAAGAATGGGAAGCTTATAAACGTGTAAATGAAAAGTTTGCCGAAGTTGTTATTGACAATTTAGAGGATGGAGATACAGTTTGGGTTCACGATTATCAGTTATTATTATTACCACAACTCATAAAAGACAAAAAACCAAATACTACAATTGGGTTCTTTTTACATATACCTTTTCCATCTTACGAGATTTTTAGAACGTTTCCTTGGCGTGAAGAAATCTTAACTGGTATGCTAGGTGCAGATTTGTTAGGCTTTCATACGTATGATTATGAACGTCATTTCTTAAGTTCTGTAAAACGTATAATGCGCTTGGAAGTTCAGTTTAATGAAATAAGTTATCGTGATAGAATAATTAAGGTTGATTCCTTTCCTATGGGAATAGATTATGATAAGTTTTATAATGCAGCTTTAGAACACGATAATGATTCTGAAGAAAAGTCTGATTTAAGAAAGCGATTAGAAGAACACATTTCTGATGATAAAAAGTTGATTTTATCTATTGATAGAATGGACTACACCAAAGGAATACCAAACAGAATCAAAGCTTTTGAATATTTTTTGGATAATTACCCAGAATACAAGGAAAAAGTGAGATTGGTAATGCTAGCGGTTCCTTCGCGTTCTAACGTTCCGCAATACCAAAAGTTGAAACGCGAAACAGACGAACTTGTTGGTAGAATAAACGGAAAGTTTGCAACTGTTAGCTGGACTCCAATTTGGTATTTCTACAGGTCAATGCCTTTTAATAATTTAATTGATTTATACACATCTTCTGATGTAGCATTGATTACACCAATACGCGATGGTATGAACTTAGTAGCCAAAGAATACGTAGCCACCAGAACAAAAGGCAATGGTGTTTTAATACTAAGTGAAATGGCTGGTGCTTCTAAAGAAATGAACGAAGCGCTTTTAATCAACCCTAATAGTTATGAAGATTTTGCAGTTAGCCTAAAACGAGCCTTAACAATGCCTTTGGAAGAACAACAAACACGAATGAAATTCTTGCAAAAACGTCTTAAGCGATACGATGTTGAAAAATGGGCTGATGAGTTTTTAAAGTCATTAGAAGATACCAAAAACTTGAAAAACCAAAATGTTACTAAGAAGCTGACTGAAGACTATGAAGCGGATTTAATTTCAACATTCAAAGAAAAAAATAAGAGACTACTTCTCTTAGATTATGATGGAACCCTTGTAGGTTTTAAGGATAATCCACAAGATGCAGAACCAGATGAAGCCTTATTTAATCTATTAGACAAACTACAAGAAAAAACTACTCTAGTACTTATAAGTGGACGCGATAAAGATACTTTTCAGCGTTGGTTTGGACATAAACCATATAATCTTGTTACCGACCACGGTGTTTGGCTATATAAAAACAAGGAATGGAAAACTCTTGAACGTTTGAAAACAGACTGGATGCAAAATATAAGACCAATCTTAGAAACGTTTGTAGACAGAACTCCAGGAACATTTATTGAAACAAAAAACTACTCTTTGGCTTGGCATTATAGAAAGGCTGACCCAGAATTAGCTAAAATCCGTACCATAGAACTAAACACAGTACTAACAAGTATGGTTGCCAATAATGGTCTATCAATTTTAAAGGGCAATAAAGTTATAGAAATAAAGAGCAGCAATGTTAATAAAGGACGCGTAGTCAGTCGCCTACTTACACAAGACAACTATGATTTTGTTAGTATTTTTGGTGATGACTGGACAGATGAATACATGTTTGAAGAAGCACCAGATTGGGCTTACTCCATAAAAGTTGGTTTCACTAAAACGAAAGCCAAATATCAAATACAAGATACTGATAAAGTTCGCGAGCTTTTAGAGAAACTTGCGCAATAAGGTTTATAAGACAAAACAAGTGATTAAATTAAATTTAATCACTATATAATAGTTCCGTGAGGAATTACAGCATCTTTTTTAACAACTACAATACCATCTTTAATCACATATTGATCGGTTTCTGTATCCTCTAAATGCTTACCTCCATTAATCCTTACATCATCTCCTATTCTACAGTTCTTATCAATAATGGTATTTTTAATAAAACAGCGCTCACCTATTCCCATCAAAATATCAATCCTTTTAGACTCAATATCTTCTAAAGATTCGTAGGTGTCGCTACCCATCATATAGGTATTTATAACTGTAGTTTCTTTACCTATACGAGACCTAATACCGATAACCGATTTTTCAATGGTTGCTGCTTGTATTATACAACCCTCTGCTATAACAGCTTTGTTTAATGTTGTACCAGAAACTTTTGATGTTGGTAAAATACGTGCATTAGTATAAACTCTATTGTCTAAATCAAATAAATTGAATTGAGGTATATCATCCGTTAAACCTAAGTTAGCTTCAAAAAATGAATCTATGTTACCAATGTCTGTCCAATAGCCTTCAAAAGGATAGCTGATTACTTTAAGTTTTTCTATGCTTTGAGGAATAATTTCTTTACCAAAATCTACAGTACTTTCATCATTCATCAACTCAACAAGTAGGTCTTTATTGAAGATATAAATTCCTGTAGAGCCTAAGTATTCTCTGCCTTGCTGTTTCATTTCATCACTAACTTCAGACTTCCAGTCTACAATAACATCTGCTGACGGTTTTTCAATAAAAGAGGTAATTCTATTTTTATCATCAGTTTTTAAAATTCCAAACGAAGTACCGTCTTTCGCATTTACAGGATAAGTACCTACAGAAATATCTGCATTGGCTTCTATATGTGCATCTATCATCTTGTTATAATCCATTTGGTATAACTGATCACCAGAAAGAATCAAAGCATATTCAAACTCATGTTGGAGAAAATGATGCATACCCTGTCTCACAGCATCAGCAGTACCTTGAAACCATTTATCACTCTTAATGGTTTGTTCAGCTGCTAAAACATCCACAAATGCTGAACTAAAAAAACTAAAGTGATATGTATTCTTTATATGTCTATTTAATGATGCTGAATTAAATTGTGTTAAGACATACATTCGTTTTATATCAGAATTAATACAATTAGAAATTGGTATATCTACCAATCTATATTTACCAGCAATTGGTACAGCAGGTTTTGATCGTTGTTCTGTTAAAGGGTATAATCTGGAGCCTTGTCCACCTCCAAGAATAATAGATAATACTTTACTATTAATCATAATTTTATGTTATTGAATTGTATAGGTTTATATATGCTTTTGCAGAAACTTCCCAAGAATTATCAATGTTCATTATTAATTTTCTGTTATTCTTAAATTTAGTTTCCTGTTTATAAAATTCTTTTGCTCTGGCTATAGCTTCTAAAACTGAATCCTCAGATACGTCCTTATGACAAATCCCGTAGCCTTGTTCTTTATTTATATCTACCACAGTATCTTTAAGACCTCCTACGCTTCTTACAATAGGCACTGTTCCGTAACGCAAAGAGTACATTTGGTTTAACCCACAAGGCTCTACACGTGATGGCATTAATAAAAAGTCAGAACCGGCGTACATTATATGAGATAGTCTTTCATCATAACCAATAAAGCAATTATAATTACCTGTATGAATGTTCTTTAAAGATAGTAATTCTGATTCAGTTTGAGACATTCCTGAACCTAATAATAGAATAGAAATATCCTTTGATTGCAAAGCCTTGTAAAAAATATCAGGTAGTAACTCTGCTCCTTTCTCACCTACCAACCTTCCAATAAAGGAAAATAATGGCTTAGATTCATCAAGATTAAATTCTTTACATAACCAACTTTTGTTGGCTTTCTTTCCAGAAACAACAGAAGAAGTCTTATAGTTTTTTACAATATATTCATCTGTTTCCGGATTCCATACATCAGCATCAATGCCATTTAAAATTCCTATAGTCTTCTGTCTTTCAGAACTCAATAATGCTTCTAACCCATTAGCATTTTGTATTAACTCTTCCATGTAACTAGGCGAAACAGTAGTAACTCGCCAAGCACATTTAATTGCTGCAGCTAAAGGATTTATTGTTCCATTCCAGTCTAAAAGCCCTATGTGTTCTAAATTAAATTCAGGTATTTTACTTAGGTGCTCATAAGACATCCATCCTTGATATTGAGCATTGTGTATGGTAGTTATTACAGGTATTTTATTTAAAGATTCATACTTATATGATTCTTGTGCCATAAAAGCAATTAAACCTGTATGATGATCGTGGCAATGGATAAAATCTGGTTTTTTGTCTAATGTTAGTAACCAATCCATAGCTGCAATCTGAAACGCTAAAAAACGATCTGTATCATCTTCAGAATAGACATAATCTTTATATAACAAAGATTCAATATGAATGAAATAAACAGGAAAGTCTAAAACATTATCCTTCAAGATCAAAACCTCAAACGGATATTGATTTTCTCCTAGCTTAACAGTAGCCTCATAAAGCGTTTTAAAAGTGTTGTTTTGAGTAAACTTATTATCGTAAAAAGGCATTATTACCGCACTATCAGCACCTAATTTATTTTGGTATTTTGGTAAAGCCCCAACTACATCTGCAAGACCACCAATTTTAGCCACAGGATAACACTCAGCACTTATATGTATTATACGCATTGTATATTAATATTAATGCCTAAAGTTAACGAATAATAACCACTAAACATTAATGCCAACGTAAAATAAATATTACATTTTGTGTAATTAAAGTTATCTTAACTCGACCCAAGACATCAATTAAATTCCTTAAATTTAAGCTATGAAAAAGATTACATTATTATTAGCCCTAGGTTTATTTATGAACTGTAACTCTTCGGCTCAAAAAAAAGAAAATAAACAAAAAGAAGAATTTCCTGTTACTAAAACCGACGCTGAGTGGAAAGCTGAATTGACCGAAATGGAATATTATGTACTAAGAGAAGCTGGTACAGAACGCGCGTTTTCTAGTCCTTTGAATAAAAATTACGAAAAAGGTGTTTATCATTGCGCTGCATGTGATACACCTCTGTTTAAAAGCGAACATAAATTTGATTCAGGTACTGGTTGGCCAAGTTTTGATAAAGAGATTGAAGGGAACGTATCTTTCTCAACAGATTACGAGATTGGTTATGCACGTACCGAAGAACACTGTGCAACATGTGGTGGACATTTAGGACATGTTTTTAATGATGGCCCAAAAGCCACCACAGGGAAACGTCATTGTATTAATGGTGTAGCCTTAAACTTTGTCCCAGAGGAAAAAAATAAAAAAGATGAATAGTTATCTTGAAAGTAGCATAAAACAATTTGAGTATTATAAAAGTCTTGGTGATAAAACTTTTAACCAATTAACTTTTGATGAGTTGAAAAATGAATTTACAGAAGATTCCAATTCAATTTCTATCATAGTAAAACATATTGTTGGTAATATGCTCAGCCGCTGGACCAATTTTTTAACTGAAGATGGCGAAAAAGAATGGAGACAGCGCGATGAAGAATTTATTGACTCTTTTCATTCTAAAGAAGAGCTAATAAACGCCTGGAATAAAGGTTGGGATTGCTTATTCACTGCAATAATACCTCTAAAAAATGAAGATTTAGAGCGAATTATCTACATAAGAAATCAAGGTCACACTGTGGTTGAAGCCATAAACAGACAAATGATGCACTATGCCTACCATGTAGGTCAGATTGTTTTTTTAGGTAAACTTACCAAAGGAAAAAATTGGCAGTCCTTATCTATACCTAAAGGAAAATCAAAGAATTACAATCAAGAAAAATTTGCAAAAGACAAAGGCAAAAGACATTTTACCGAAGACCTTTAATATTACGTTTTGGTTTCGTAAATTCGTACTCTTAAAATTCAACTAAAAAATTACTCATGAGTAAATACGATATCATAGTATTAGGAAGTGGTCCTGGTGGCTACGT
>JASBSE010000257.1 GCA_030149115.1 Winogradskyella sp.
ATTTCTTTTATGTTTTGTTCAGAAATTTCACGAGCATTTTTAAGAACATTCTCCATAGTGTCGCTTCGTGAAATACCTCTAGCAAGCGGTATAGTGCAATATGTACATTTGTAATCACAACCATCCTGAACTTTTAGAAATGCTCTTGTTCTATCTCCAATAGAATAACTACCTACATAAAAGTCGGCTTCTTGTATTTCACAGCTATGCACCTCACCAAAATCATTTTTGGATAAGTCGTTTAGATAATCGGTAATTTTAAATTTTTCTGTTGCACCCAATACCAAATCCACACCATCAACATCTGCAAGCTCTTCTGGCTTTAATTGCGCATAGCAACCTATAGCAGCAACAAATGCCTCCGGATTTACCTTTTGGGCTTGCTTAACGATAGTCTTAAAACGCTTGTCTGCATTTTCTGTTACAGAACACGTATTTATCACATAAATATCAGCTTCTTCATTAAAGTCTACACGCGCAAAACCTTCATCTTTAAAACTTCTTGCTATCGTAGAAGTTTCAGAGAAATTAAGCTTACAACCTAAAGTATAAAATGCGACTTTTTTTGTTGGGTTCATTCTTGTATTTTTACCAAGTTGGCAAATTTACAACATAATAATTAGATGCAAAAACCCATTAAAACCCTATTTTTCAACCTCTTAATTTTAAGTATTACTTTGTTTTCATGTTCTTCTAAAAACAATGAGAATAATGAATTGTTAGTTTTTAGGTATAATGAGCACAAAAATATAGGTTCTTTAGATCCTGCGTTCTCAAAAGATTTAGCTGATATTTGGGCGACACACCAGCTTTTTAATGGCTTAGTACAAATGGATGACCAACTCAACGTAAAGCCTTGCATTGCGAAAAATTGGGTTGTTACAGACAGTGCCAAAACTTACAGCTTTACCCTTAGAAAAGATGTGTATTTTCATAAACACCATTTGTTTGGCAGAGACTCTACAAGAGCTGTTAATGCTTTAGATTTTGAATACAGTTTCAATAGGCTGAAAGACGAAAAACTAGCCTCTCCAGGAAGTTGGGTACTTAAAAAAGTGGAAAGTTATTCTGCACTAAATGATTCTACATTTCAGATTAAATTAAAACAACCTTTTCCTGCATTTTTAGGGCTACTCACCATGAAATATTGCTCGGTGGTTCCCAAAGAGGTTGTGGGGCATTATGGTAGTGATTTTAGATCTAATCCTATTGGTACTGGTCCTTTTAAGTTTAAGCGTTGGGAAGAAAATATAAAACTCGTTTTTAGACGCAATAACAACTATTTTGAAACTGATAAAAAGGGTGAACAGCTCCCATATCTTGAAGCTATAGCTATTACATTTTTACCAGATAAGCAAAGTGAATTTTTGCAATTCGCACAAGGTAATATTGATTTTGTTTCAGGATTGGATGCCTCATATAAAGATGAAATTTTAACTGCTGAAGGTAAACTCAGAAAGCTTTACGCTGATGACGTAAACATGATTAGAGGACCATACCTCAACACTGAATATCTGGCCTTTTTTATGGAAACTGAGGTTGAAGAAATTCAGGCTTTAAAATTAAGGCAAGCCATTAACGTAGGTTTTGACAGAACCAAAATGATTACTTATCTGCGAAACGGCATTGGCATACCTGCGACAGGTGGATTTATCCCAAAAGGATTACCAGGTTTTGATGCTACTATCGGTTTTTCATATCAACCCGAAAAAGCGAAACAATTGGTGCTAGAATTTAAGTCTGAAACTGGTATCCAAGATCCTGAAGTAACTCTAACAACTACGAGTAACTATTTAAGTTTTTGTGAATTTATTCAACGTGAAATTCAGAAAATTGGCATTAATGTTAATGTGGATGTGATTCCTGCTTCAAGTTTAAAAGATGCTAAAGCTAACGGTCAACTCGACTTTTTTAGAGCAAGTTGGATTGCAGATTATCCTGATGCTGAAAATTATTTATCCTTGTATTACAGCAAAAACTTTGCACCAAACGGACCAAATTACACACATCATTCTAGTTCTAAATTTGATAAAATGTATGAAGCCTCTTATTTAGAAACCAACCCAACAATTAGAGCTAAGCTTTATACTAAAATGGATTCTTTGATAATGAATACAGCACCAATTGTTCCTATGTTTTATGATGAAGTGGTGCGTTTTACCAGAAAGGAAGTAAAAGGTCTTGGGATTAATGCAACGAATTTGTTGGAATTGAAAGCTGTGAAGAAAAGTGATTATTAAAAACAAACGAATGCGCGTTTATGCCCAATAACGATTTCATTAAAACTTCTCAAAATAATACAAATCATCACCACCTTCCCCTTTATAACGTCGTGATGAAATATAACCAGTAGTTAAATCATCATTCAAGAAGAAAGAAAAATCATCTCCTCTACTATTTATAGGCTCTTCTAAAGATTTTGGTTCTTGTTCAGCTTCTTCAGAATCTAAATCGTAAACATAAATATCTAAACCTCCTTTTCCGCCTCTTCTATCTGAAGTAAAGTACAACTTGTTATCTGCGCTTACAAATGGGAATATTTCAGTACGTGAAGAATTTATAGTTTCACCCAAACTTGTTACTTCACCATAAGTTTTGTGATTAGAAACTGAAACCTTGTATAAATCTGACTTTCCTTTAGTTCCTTTTATGTCAGCAATGAAATAAAGCGTATTTCCATCTGGACTCAATGCTGGATGTGCATAGTTGTGATCTGGTTCGCAAAATGATAAGGTTTCAAAATTTGTCCAGCCTTTACCTTCTTCATATTCGGCACGCTGAATTTGTAAGTTATAGGTTTCCACACCCTTTAACTTGTTAGTGCCTTTATCAATTTGATTGGTTGTAAAGTACATATACTTACCATCTTTTGAAAAGGTTGCCGAAGACATATTAAAACGTCCCAATTCTGTTTTTACAATTGGCTGCTCATCTTTAATTTCGCCATCATCGCTTAATGGTGCTTCGTACATAATGTAAATAAAACCATCGTACTTGTCCTTTATCGGCCGACCTCTTTTAGTAGTAAGGTTGTGGCTAAAAAAAACTTTATCACCAACCACACGAGCAGCAAAATGATCTAACTCTGTATTAATCTTCAATTTTTTCACTTCAACATCTTCACTCTGTGAAAATCCGAAAGTAAAACTCAATAAAACTGTAAGTAAGGTAAATTTGGTTTTCATTTGTAAATATTTATTGTTACTCTCTTCTGTACTGCTTTGTTTCTTCGAAAACATGCTCTAAAATAGCCTTATCAATATCTGTAAATTCCTCATTACGTCTTCCCATTACCACTTCAGCAACTTCAAAAGCTTTATTGGTTTTATACGTTACAAAACCCTTACTGCCTCCCCAAGAAAAACTCGGTACAAAATTTCGTGGAAATCCACTTCCAAAGATATTAGAACTTACTCCAACAACCGTACCAGTATTAAACATCGTATTGATACCACATTTGCTATGGTCTCCCATCATTAAGCCACAGAACTGTAGGCCTGTTTTAGCAAATCCTCCTGTTTGGTAATTCCAAAGTCTCACTTCAGCATAGTTATTTTTAAGGTTACTATTGTTTGAGTCTGCTCCTATGTTACACCATTCACCTAAAACAGAGTTTCCTAAAAAGCCATCGTGTCCTTTGTTAGAGTATCCAAATATTACTGAATTGTTTACTTCGCCGCCTACTTTACTATGTGGTCCTACTGTAGTTGGTCCATATATTTTTGTTGCTAATTTAAGGGTAGAGTTATTACAAAGCGCCAAAGGTCCCCTAACAACTGTACCTTCCATAATTTCTGCATCTCTGCCTATATAAATTGGCCCTGAACTTGCGTTTAGTGTTACAAAATTAAGTTTTGCCCCTTTTTCTATAAAAATATTCTCAGGATTTAAGGTTTTTACCGTAGCAGGAATAGGCTCGGATTTTCTTCCATTTGTAATAAGATTAAAATCCTCTTCTATAGCATCTCCATTCTTAGAAAAAATATCCCAAGTATTTTCAATTTTCAAGATATCACCTTCAAATTCAATAGCCTCAAAATTTGAAAAATCACTCACCTCTTCACCTTCTTTGGCAAAAAACGCGATAACATCTTCTCCTTTAAATAGTGCTTGGTTATCACTTAAGTTTTTAATTACTTCTACAACTTCAGTGTTTGGCAAAAAGGACGCATTAATCATTATATTCTCTTCCATTTCTACCATTGGAAACTTATCTGACAAATAATCTTCCGTAACTGTTGTAGTGGTGTATTCTAAGAATGATTCCCATTTCTGACGAATCGTTAAAATGCCTACTCTAATTTCAGCCATTGGTCTGGTATATGTAAAAGGTAAGAGATTATCTCTGTAAGGTCCGTCAAAAAGTATGTAGTTCATTTCAAATTGAATTTATGTAAAAATAAAAAAAGCCTTTCTACAAAAGAAAGGCTTTTTAAAATATCTAAACGACTAAGATTATTTCTTAAACTTAGCGTATTTGTTTTTAAATTTATCAATACGACCAGCTGTATCTACTAATTTAGATTTACCAGTGTAATAAGGATGAGAAGTTCTAGAAATTTCCAATTTTACTAATGGATATTCAACACCATCAACCTCAATAGTTTCATTTGTCTCTGCAGTAGAC
>JASBSE010000261.1 GCA_030149115.1 Winogradskyella sp.
TATCATGAAGCTATGACCAAAGGTCGTGCGCAAGACAAAGCCATTTTAAATATGATTGCAGATAACGAGATATCGATAACAGCAGATATGACTTATGAGCAATTAGAAAAGGCTTTACAAAAAGTACAAGAAAAAACTAACGATATTATAGATGATGACAACGTTGCAAAAACGATGCATCACTAAATTCCTGCGAAAGCAGGAATCTCATAAAAAAAATAAACTGTCTCTTCGAGCGAAGTCGAGAAGTCTCAGGAAGATAAAATAATCAAAAAATAGATTCTGAATCAACACTTCGATAAGCTCAGTGTGACAATTCAGAGAAAAAAACATTAGGAAAGTAAAGTCCTTAAAATCAATTCGCAGAATTGAAAGTCAAAATTCAGAAATAATGAGCGAAGGAATGAAGATGCAAAGCGCAGCTTTAAGCACGAAATTCCGATAGCGAATGATGCTTTAGCAATTTCCTAATTTTGATATGATTTTTTGGTTCGTTTTGCATCATGGCAAAATGAACATAAATAAAAAATGAAAAAACATGAGTGAAAATAAAAATGAAGTTCCTGCTTCCGCAGGAACTAAAGTAACACCAAGAGGCGCATATCCTCACGTTAAAATGGTAGGCGATTTCATTTTCGTATCAGGAACCAGTTCAAGGCGCGCAGACAATACGATTGCTGGTGTAGAACTTATTGACGAAATGAACACCAAAAAATTAGATATCGAAGTTCAAACCAAAGAAGTTTTAAAAAACATCGATAAAAATTTACAAATAGTTGGCGCAAGTCTAAAAGACGTGGTTGATGTGACCACATTTTTGGTAAACATGAATGATTTTGCAGGTTATAACAAAGCCTACGGTGAGTTTTTTGAAAAAGCAACTGGACCAACAAGAACAACAGTTGCTGTACACCAATTACCACATCCAGACTTATTGGTTGAGATTAAGGTGATGGCGTACAAAAGAAAAGAGTAAAGAGAAGAGAACAGAGAGAAAAGACAAAAACTCTATTTTCTATATTCTTTTCTCTATTATCTGTGAATAAAATGAACATCAAAAACTACATAAACGGCGAATTCACAAATCCAGAAAGCAATCAGTGGATTGACAACTACAATCCTTCAAATGGTGAAGTCTATGGACAAATCCCAAACTCATCAAAAGAAGACGTAGAACAAGCATACAAAGCTGCTAAATCTGCTTTTCCTAGTTGGAGTCAAACCACTTTAGAAGAACGTAGCAGAATTCTAATTAAGATTTCAGAATTATTAGAAGCCAATTTAGACCGTTTTGCAGAAGCTGAAAGTAAGGACAACGGAAAACCCGTAAGTCTTGCCAAAATGGTAGATATACCAAGAGCAGCGAGTAACTTTCGATTTTTCGGCAACGCCATTACACAATTTGCAAGCGAAAGTCACGAAAGCGTTGGTCAAAATGCGGTAAATTATACACTTCGCCAACCTATTGGTGTTGTTGGTTGCATAAGTCCGTGGAATTTACCACTGTATCTTTTCACTTGGAAAATCGCACCAGCAATTGCAGCTGGTAATTGCGTCGTAGCCAAACCAAGCGAAGTCACACCAATGACAGCTTATTTATTAGGCGAAATTTGCAACGAAGCTGGTTTACCTAAAGGCGTTTTAAATATTGTTCATGGTTTAGGCACTACGACTGGTCAAGCTATTGTAGAGCATCCAAGCATCAAAGCCATTAGTTTTACTGGCGGAACAGCAACTGGCGCACATATTGCCAAAGTTGCCGCACCAATGTTTAAAAAATTATCTTTAGAATTAGGCGGAAAAAACCCAAATATCATCTTTGCCGATTGCGATTATGACGACATGTTAAATACAACCGTACGCTCGTCGTTTGCTAATCAAGGTCAGATTTGTTTATGTGGAAGCCGAATTTTTGTAGAAGAAACTATTTATGAGAAATTCAAAACAGACTTTGTAGAAAAAGTAAAAGGTTTAAAAGTTGGTCATCCTTCTGAAATAGATACTAATATTGGTGCTTTAGTTTCAAAACCGCATCTTGAAAAAGTGAAAAGCTACATCGAAATTGCTAAAGAAGAAGGCGCAACTATTTTATGTGGCGGAAACGAAGTTACTGTCAAAGGTTATGAAAACGGTTACTATTTACAACCAACAATTATCGAAGTTAAAACAGACGATTGTCGCGTGAATCAAGAAGAAATTTTTGGTCCAGTAGTTACCATAATGCCATTTAAAACTAAAGACGACGTTTTAGAGATGGCTAACAAAGTAAAATACGGATTATCCGCAACACTTTGGACGAATAATCTAAAACGCACAATGAGAATGAGCAACCAACTGCAAGCAGGTATTGTTTGGGTAAACACGTGGATGATGCGCGATTTACGCACACCTTTTGGTGGCGTTAAAGCAAGCGGAGTTGGTCGCGAAGGCGGATTTGAAGCTTTACGCTTTTTTACTGAAGCCAAGAATGTATGTATAAAATATTAAATCTATAGATATGAGAAATAAGTTATTGATGCTTTCAGCTTTGTTATTTAGTTTAATTCTTTTTGGTCAGAAGGAGGGATGGAAGACGTATGAAAAAGATGGTTATTCTGTACAATATCCTAAAAACTGGGAGTATAGTGATCAGAAGCCACAACCTATGGTTCAATTTGTGTTATTATCTGAAGAAGATTCGCAGCAAGGTGATAATTTTAGGGAAAACATAAATCTTTCTACCGAATTTCTTCAAGGTCGTGATATAGGTCTTGATGCCTATGTGGAAATTGCATTAGATCAAGTTGAAAAGCAAATACCATCTGCTAAAATTTTGTCTACTGAAGACATGTCGTTAAATGGAATAAAAGCTAAATCTTCTATATGGACAGCAGATTTTGGAAGTGGAGTGATGTTAAAATTTAAACAATATATCTTGATTAGTGATGGAACAGCCTATATATTAACCTTTACTAGTACTGAGGCTGAATTTGATGAATATGTAAACCAGGCAACAGATATACTTGATACTTTTAAAATTAATTCATAAATGAATCTAAACTTAAATAACAAATACGCATTAGTATGTGGTAGTACAGCAGG
>JASBSE010000271.1 GCA_030149115.1 Winogradskyella sp.
ATATAATGTATTACAATTTGATATTATTAATTCAATATTTTCTAAATGAAATAAAAAGAAAAAAAGTGAAATTAATTTGGAAGATAGAATGATGCAACTCAGTATATTGCCACATTCTATTGCAATAATACAATTTTATTTTAAAACAATTTCTATCTTTTTAAAAAATAAACTACTAATTTTGCCGAGCAATTTTTAATTGAAGATATGATTCAGCGCATACAAACACTTTATTTATTTTTATCTGTAGTTATTTCTGCAGGGCTAATATTTGTGTTTCATCTGTGGACTAACACTGAAGATGTGAAAGTTTTTGCTACAGATAATTATTTGTGTTTGGGCTTGTTTTTAGCGTCTGCTTTATTATCTTTAATTTCGATTTTTAGTTTTAAAAACAGAAAGTCTCAATTTGTAATGGGACGAGTTAATATAATATTAAACTTTATTTTACTAGGAATCTTTGTATATCAATCTCTAAATATATCTGGAGAAACGAATGTTTCTGAGAAAGGTATTGGGATTCTTCTTCCTATTTTTTCTATTGTGTGTTTAGTCTTGGCAAACAAGGCTATTAAGAAGGATGAAGATCTCGTAAAATCTGTAGATAGATTACGATAGAACCTAAAATCTTAGTAGTATTAGTGCGAAAAACCCAGACGCTGCCGTCTGGGTTTTTCATTTTTATCTATCAAATTCTATAACTTCGAGATCTTTTATTTGTTTACCATCAATATTAAAACGCAACATCGTTCTTTTATGGTGAAATCCATGTTTGCCAACAGCACCCGGATTCATGTGTAGTAGATTTAATTTTTTATCAGGAATTACTTTTAAAATATGAGAGTGACCACAAATAAATAAATCTGGTGGATTATTCTGAAGTGTTTCTCTAACCCGACCATTATACTTAGGAGGATAACCACCAATGTGTTTTATCCAAACATCAACATCTTCACATCTAAAACGTAAGTTTAACGGAAACTCAGCTCTAGCTTTTGTGTCATCTATATTTCCATAAACGGCTTTTAAAGGTTTGTGTTTTTTTATTTCATCGGTTACTTTTAAATCTCCTATATCACCAGCATGCCAAACTTCATCGGCTTGCTTTACATATTTAATAATAGTATCATCGATGTAACTATGTGTGTCTGATAAGAGGAGTATCTTTTGCATTAAGATAATATTGTGATTTTAACTACTGAATCTGTGTATCTTTGTGACTTAAAAAGCAAAAATAGCCAATCTTTTGAGATATTTTTTAGAGTTATCATACAATGGTAAAGCCTATCATGGTTGGCAAAATCAGCCAAACGCTATTTCTGTACAAGAAGTTATAGAAAAAGCATTGAGTACTATTTTAAAAGAAACTATCAATATTGTTGGTGCAGGTAGAACTGATGCAGGTGTTCACGCATCGCAAATGTATGCTCATTTAGATTTTGAAGGAAACTTTAAAGAAGAAGATCTTACTTATAAGTTGAATTCTTTTTTACCGAAAGACATTGCAATACAAACAATTTATAAAGTTACAGATGTGGCACATGCTAGGTTTGATGCTTTAAGTAGAACATATCATTATAGAGTTTCAACTTTAAAAAATGTATTTGATTATGATTATTCATATCAAATGCACTTACCTTTAGATGTTGACGCAATGAATAAAGCTTGTGAAATTTTGTTTGAGTATAAGGATTTTCAATGTTTCTCTAAGAGTAATACAGATGTAAAAACATATAATTGTGATATAATGGAAGCGTTTTGGACTCAAAATGATGATGAACTTTTGTTTATAATCAAGGCAAATCGCTTTTTACGAAATATGGTTAGAGCTGTTGTTGGTACCATGATAAATATTGGTCTGGGAAAATTAAAACCTGAAGATTTACATCAAATAATAGCATCAAAGGATAGAGGCAAGGCAGGATTTTCAGTTCCAGCACATGGATTATATTTGGTAAATATTGAGTACCCAGAAACAATTAGAATAAAATAGCAGTTATAAAGCTAATTTTGGCTAAAGATGGCAGAAAAGGAAAAAAAGAAAATATTCGACACAACGTTATTTAAGCGCTTACTACAATATATAAAACCTTATAAAGCGGTTTTTGTAATTTCTTTAGTATGTGTTATTGGTTTGGCCCTTTTTGGTGCATTAAGACCAATGATTTTAAAAGATGCTATAGATATTAAAATAGCGAATAAAGAGTATGACGGTTTTGTGTTTTACATGGGTATTATGCTGGTGCTTCTTATATTGGAAGTTGTTTCACAGTTGTTGTTTATATATTATGCAAGTTGGTTAGGTCAGTCTGTTGTGAAAGATATTCGTGTTAAGCTTTTTAAGCATATTTTAAGGTTTAAAATGACTTATTTTGATAAGTCTTCTGTAGGTGTTCTTATTACCAGAGCAGTAACTGATATGGAACGTATTGCTGATATTTTTGGTCAAGGTTTATTCATGATTTTTAGTGATATTTTAAAAATGCTGGTTGTGGCAATTTTCATGGCATTTATCAACTTAAAATTGAGCTTAATTGTTTTTGCAACTATGCCAATAATTATCATTGCTACTAAAATTTTTCAGAAGTATATGAAACGAGCTTTTGAAGATGTACGAACAGAAGTATCCAATCTCAATTCCTTTGTGCAGGAACGTGTCACTGGAATGAAAATTTTGCAATTATTTACAAGAGAGGCAACTGAATATAAAAAGTTTAAAGAAATAAACGAGAGACATAAAAAAGGTTGGCTAAAAACAGTTTGGTATAATTCTATTTTCTTTCCAGTAGCTGAGTTTGTGTCTTCATTTACTATGGCCTTGGTGATTTTAGTTGGTGGATTCACAGCTATAAACGAAGGTGCAACTACGACCTTAGGTGATTTGATATCATTTACGATGTTCATCCCTATGCTGTTTAGACCATTGTATCAAATTGCCAATAAATTTAATACGCTACAAATGGGAATGGTAGCTGCAGACCGTGTGTTTAAGGTGTTAGATACTACCTCTAATATTGATGACTTAGGTACAATAGAGGCTGATCATTTTAAAGGTGAAATTGAATTTGATAGTGTAAGGTTCTCCTATGTGAAAGATGAAGAAGTGCTAAAAGGAGTTTCATTAAATGTTGAAGCTGGTGAAACTGTTGCTATTGTAGGGGCAACAGGTGCTGGTAAATCAACCATTATAAATTTATTAAATCGGTTTTATGAAATAGATTCTGGTCATATTAGAATTGATGGTACAGATATTAAAGATATGACCTTAAGTTCCTTACGAAACCAAATAGCAGTTGTATTACAAGATGTTTTCTTGTTTGCAGATACAATTCTCAATAACATTACACTTAATAACGAATACATTACAGAAGACGATGTTATTACTGCAGCAAAAGCTATAGGAATACATGATTTTATAACAAGCCTTCCTGGAGGTTATCATTATAACGTTAAAGAACGCGGAGTTATGTTGTCTTCTGGTCAACGTCAGTTAATTTCCTTTTTAAGAGCTTATGTCACTAACCCAAGTATTTTAATATTAGATGAAGCTACGTCGTCTGTAGATTCTCATTCTGAGCAATTAATACAGGATGCTACAGATACTATTACAAAAGGTAGAACATCTATTGTTATTGCACATAGATTGGCAACTATTCAACAAGCAGATAAAATTATTGTTATGGATGCTGGTCAAATTGTTGAAATGGGCACTCATAAGTCCTTACTTAAAAAGGAAGATGGTTATTACAAGAATCTTTACGAAGTACAGTTTTTAAAAGCTGAAGCGATATAGCTTAGATCTACATTTAATATTCCTATCGAGCTAGGATATGCTCTTTACAAAGAATTCCAGATTTATATTTATCAATTATTACAATGTCTAAATTGTATAGAATTTGGTATGACGACTTCTGTGTTTTATTTATTTACAAGAGTTATCACAACCATTACAATTGCAATTAGTACAAATAGAAGTATCAATAAAGACAAATATATAACCATAGTGAGTATGAACTTGGCTAAAGTGTTTAAAAAGCTTTCATTAAAAACGCGTTTAAGTACATAAAATAAGAAAAGGAAAGTAGGTAATGTAAGTATCGTTGAAACGATTAAATAGTTTAAGCCAAGCAATAAAAATAGAATACTAAAGACAGCGGTGATAATTATAATCTGGGCAGAGTAATATAGGTTTAAAATAAGGTGTTCGGTATAGTTGTATTTTCGCTCTCCATTGATATAATAAGACAACCACGAACCAACCGCAGAAAGTGGTACGGTTAAAATGTAAACTAATCCTTGATATTTTGTAAACATATCATACATAACATTACTATAAGGATTGTTTTCTTTATTGGCTATGTCTTGTATATTTCCTGATAGTTCAGGGCTGAATTCAAAAGCTTCTTTAAAAAAAGTAGTCATTAAAAATACCTGAATCCCAGCTAAGGTTAAAGAAACGGCAAAGTATTGTAGAACATCAATATACTTTTTTCTAGTCCCATTGATATAACTTATAATTACATCTTCTGGTTTTTTAAAAAGGTCAATAAATGTCTTAAAGAATTTATTGTCTATAGATAAAAACTGTTCATTTACTTGAGAGGCTATAACTTTCGGTGTTAAACGATTTTGAATGACCTTCGCACCACATTCATCACAATATTTTTGTGTATCCTTTAGATCTTTATTGCAATTTTTACACTTCATTTAGTTTAAGTCTTCTTTAATCTTTTTTACAAGATCGTCAGTGTCTTTAAACATCACAAACTCACCATTTTTAATATATGATATTTGTCCGGTTTCTTCACTTACAGCAATAGCAAGTGCATCTGTTTTTTCGGTAATACCAATGGCAGCTCTATGTCGTAGTCCAAAACGTTCAGGTATGTGTTTTTCGTTATTAACTGGTAGGATGACACGTGTTGCCTTTACCACATTTTTATCAATAATAATGGCACCATCATGCAACGGACTATTTTTAAAAAAGATACTTTCTATAATGGGTTGAGAGACTAAAATATTCATTTCATCACCAGTATTAGTCAAAAAATCTAGGTTATTGTTGCGTTCAATAACAATTAATGCACCAGTATTTGTTGCTCCCATTTTGTTGCAAGCTGTTATAATAGCATCGACATCTGTAGAGGTTTGGTCATCGTTTTTTAGGAATTTAAAATTTTTGAAAATACCTTTTTTACCACCAATGTTTGTAGAGCCTACGAGTAATAAAAACTTCCGGATTTCAGGTTGAAAAACTACGATAAGTGCAATAATACCTACCTTCATGAAACCATCAAAAATGCTGTAGAGCATCTGCATTTTTAAGTAGTCTGTAAGTCGCCAGGCAAAATAGATGATAAGAATACCAATAAAAATATTGATAGCTACAGTACCTTTTACAAGTTTGTAGATGTAATAGAGTAGAATAGCCACTAGGAAAACATCTACAAAGTCTATAAATCTAAATTCCCAAAGTTGTAAGTTTTCCAAAGTTAGTGCTTTTTGCTAATTTAATAATTTATGTTAATAAATGAATTCGTTATTAGATATACTATTTTGAAAAGTAGCTAAGTTGTTTTTAATTGTAATGTAATCTTGAAAACTTAAAGATTCATTAAAGCTCATAATAAGTTTGATCGATTCACCAAATTCAGATTTTAAAATTGGTAATACTGAAGAAAAGTTTTCCTTTGAAAAACTAATATTTAAATCTGCAGAGCTTGAAAAGGTTATTTCTTTCAAGCTATTAACTGTCATTATACATGTCTTGTTGTCTTGTGACATTTCACTTGAATTAGAATAATTCACATCAGAAAACTCAACAAACCCCAAATTCTTAATACTGGTATCATTACAAGTAAAGT
>JASBSE010000275.1 GCA_030149115.1 Winogradskyella sp.
AATGTGATTAATGCGATTACCAGGAACATCTATAAATGCATCTTGCTTAAATGGAAACAAGGTTTTAAATTCTTCTGTAAACAAGTAGTTTTTAGCAAATGTAGTGATGAGTGCTACATACTTTTGGTATCTGTTCTTTGGCCTGTCTGGTTCTTCAATAGGGATGTTTAAGGCTCTTGCCAATTGTAAATTGAATATTGGAAAGGCTTTACCAAATTCTATGCTATTGTAAAACTCTTCTTTGTCCTCTGTATCGAGGTTCATTTGATAATTAAACGTTTTTTGACCATACACACAACGCTTAATGTACTCTGTTTCCTCAATATCCTTAACTGATTTTGTGAGGACTTTTGACGTACCATCATACGATACCACAAGTTCTGGTAAGTCTGTTAGTGTTGCAAACAGTATTTTGAATGAGAATTTATAGTATAAATTATAGTCTGCTGTATTTCCTTTTTTTGAAGGCATCCAAACCTGTACATCACGTACAAAGTTTTTGACCACGATGTAACCCTTTTCTAAAAAGTAGGTTTTTAATTGGTGTTTAAGGAATTGTTTGTATATGCGTAGTTCTTTATCCTTTATTAAATTTATTTTGATACTTGGGGCATTGGGTATTTCTTGGGTAAATGTGGTGAAAATATGTTCTAAACTTGATAAATCTGTATCTGGAAACGCCTCTTTTACCTGCTTTGAAAACTTTGATCTATGGATTGGATGGCTACCTTCTATATCTTCTAACGATAGATATATGACAGGTGTACTACTTGGCCATTTAAAATTGAGTATGTTCGTCTTTAAGTGTTCTTGCATAAATAATGAGGTGTTTTTGTATTTACATATATGAGTGATTATAGGTTATAAATAGACATTGTACTTTTCAAGTTTTTCAAATAGACCTAATATATTTTCAATGATTTCATTAATAAAATTCTTGTTGTCAAATATCAAGTTGTAATAAACAATATCCCTATCTTTCTCCAATAAAATATATCTTCCTTTAGAAAAGGATTTTAGAGTATTATATTTTCTAATTTCATCACCAAATACTGTACTGTTATTGTGTACAATACAATTTCTCACTCTCCTTAAATTATTTATATATGACCAATGAGGTTCTAATTCTTTAATATCAACTTTAGCAGCTCTTGTTAAAAACAACTTTGCTTTTTCAAATTCACTATTACCACGTAAATCATCCAAACCAAACTCTTTATTATGCATTAAACAATAAGAATTACACACGTCTTGAATAGTCCGTTCTATCAAAGAAAACAATTGTGTAATCATTGAAGCCCTAAAACTTTGTACAAAATCCCTATCAATCTCGATAACCTTTTCAACCAATGTATCTTGTAAACGATTTAAATATTCATCCGCATACTTTTTAGGTTCAGCTTCAATTTTCTTCATTATTTCAGTATATTCCTTTTCGTGATTAGTCAAGGAACTATCAAAATGGTCTTCGACAAACTTTGCATAATTGCGAAAGGTTTGTAACTCCAAGTCTAAAAAGAAAATATTGTTATCTTTTCTGAAATTTGAAAGTGCGTTTATTCTTGACATTATTTATTATTCTTTTCAGTCTTACTGATTTTTTCTTCAGTCATTTTAAGGATTTCCGTATTGTCTTTTTCGTTTTTATCGTCTTATAAATCTTTGGCAAATGATATTTATTATTACTTCATAGTTTTGTATTGTTAAAATTAGTTTACAATTCAATAAAAATTCAATAAATAAAAAATAAGTATACAATAAAGAATTCTTTTTAACTCCAAAATAATAAATACTTAATAAATTAACTCTTTTATTAACTAATTCTCATTTTTGATTTGTTAGAATTAAAATTTTATATTATTTTGGACACTTTATACTAACTAAATACCAATCATATATGGCAAACGTTTTATGGTTACAAGGAGGTGCATGTAGTGGTAACACCATGTCTTTTCTTAACGCGGAAGAACCAACCGTTGTAGAACTCATAACAGATTTTGGTCTTAATATTCTTTGGCATCCTACAACAGGATTGCAAATTGGCGACCAAGTACAGGATTTGTTAAAGGATATAATTGCTGGAAAAACCCAAATGGATATTTTGGTTTATGAAGGTTCGCTCATTGAAGGACCTAATGGCACTGGAACAATGAACTATTTTGCAGATCGTCCAATGAAAGATTGGATTAAAGAACTTTCTGAAGTAGCTGGTTATGTTGTTGCCATAGGAGATTGTGCTACTTGGGGAGGAATTCCTGCTGTACCACCAAACCCAAGTGAATCAACTGGTTTACAATTCCACAAAAAAAACAAAGGAGGCTTTTTAGGTGCTGATTATGTTTCTAAAGGAGGTTTGCCTGTAATAAATATTCCTGGTTGCCCCGCACATCCAGACTGGATAACACAAATTTTAGTAGCAATAGCCGTTGGACGTATTGGCGATGTTGTTATTGATGATTACCACCGACCAAAAACATTCTTTACCGACTTTGTACAGGATGGATGTACGAACGTTACAAATTTTGCTCAAAAAGTTGACGGTAATTTTGGTAAGCGCGGTGGTTGCTTATTCTACGAAGTTGGCTGTAGAGGTCCAATGACAAGAGCAAGTTGTAATAATATACTATGGAATAGACAATCGAGTAAAACACGATCTAATCATCCTTGTTTAGGATGTACGGAACCTGGCTTTCCGCATCACGATTTAAAGAAGGGAAGTGTGTTTAATACAATGAAATATATGGGTGTATTCCCTAAAGAAGTTCCTACAGGGAGAAATAAAGTTGCATACTATTTAGAAGCTGGCTTCCAAAAAGTAATGCCTACGAATAAACGAGTAATGGAAACCTCTAAATAATTAAAACAACTAAAGATGTCAGTAAAAGAATTAAATATATCACC
>JASBSE010000295.1 GCA_030149115.1 Winogradskyella sp.
GGTTTACCATCGGCTTGGACTATTTTAGGTGCTTCGGCAATTCCTTCAACTCATCCATTAAATGTCGGCATGGTTGGTATGCATGGTAATTATGCGCCAAATGTTTTAACTAACGAATGTGATGTTTTAATAGCAATCGGAATGCGTTTTGATGATCGCGTCACAGGAAATTTAGCAACCTATGCTAAACAAGCAAAAGTGATTCATTTTGAAATTGATCCAGCTGAAGTTGATAAAAATGTAAAAACAGATGTCGCTGTTTTAGGAAATTCAAAAGAGACTTTAGCGGCAATTCTTCCGCTTTTAAAAGAAAATTCACATACAGAATGGCATCAAAAATTTAAAGATTTATATCAAATTGAATTTGATAAAGTTATAAAAAACGATTTACATCCAACAAAAGATGGCTTAACGATGGGTGAAGTGCTTAAAGAGGTTAATGCACAAACCAAAGGTGAAGCAGCAATAGTGAGTGATGTTGGTCAACACCAAATGATTGCGTGTCGTTATGCCGATTTTAACGTCTCTAAAAGTAACATTACGTCTGGCGGTTTAGGAACAATGGGATTTGCTTTACCAGCTGCAATTGGTGCAAAAATGGGCGCACCAGAACGTGATGTGGTGATGATTGCTGGTGATGGTGGTTATCAAATGACAATACAAGAACTAGGAACCATTTTTCAAACCAAAGTGCCTGTAAAAATTGTGGTTTTAAACAACAATTTTTTAGGTATGGTAAGACAGTGGCAACAGCTATTTTTTGATAAGCGTTATGCGTCTACAGAGATTGAAAATCCAGATTTTGTAGCGATTGCAAAAGGCTATCATATTAATGCCAAAAGCGTGTCTAAAAGAGAAGATTTAGCCGATGCTGTAAAAGAAATGATGGAAACCGAAGGTGCATATTTCTTAGAAGTTATGGTTGAAAAAGAAGATAACGTATTTCCGATGATACCAACAGGTGCAAGTGTTTCAGACGTAAGATTAGAGTAATTATGAGTGAAAATAAATTATATACCGTTTCTATTTATACCGAAAATAATATCGGCTTATTAAACCGTATTTCGGCAATATTTCAACGTAGACACATTAATATTGAAAGTATAAATTCTTCAATTTCAGAAATTGAAAATGTATCTAAATGGACCATTGTGGTGAAGTTAACCGAAGACCAAATGAAAAAAATCATTGGTCAAATTGAAAAACAGGTTGAGGTGATTAAAGCCTATTATCATACCGAAGAAGAAACTATTTATCAAGAATCTTGTCTATTCAAAATCAAATCAGATTTATTGTTTGAGGAGCGACAAATTCAAAATATTATTAAAGAAAGCAACGCTAGAATTGTCACTGTAAATAAAGAATTTTTTGTGCTTGAAAAATCAGGAAGACGTAGCGAAATAGAATTATTACACAGAGAATTAAGTGCTTTTGGAATTTTACAATTTACCCGTTCTGGACGAATTGCAGTCACCAAAACACCAATGGAAATAACTAAAATGCTAGAGGCATTTAATTACTAAAAAACAAACTAAAATGGCAAATTATTTTAACACATTACCATTAAGAAAACAATTAGAACAATTAGGAAAATGCAGGTTTATGGATGCTTCAGAATTTGAAGATGGCGTAGCTGCATTAAAAGATAAAAAAATAGTAATCGTAGGTTGTGGCGCACAAGGATTAAACCAAGGATTAAATATGAGAGATTCTGGTTTAGATATTTCTTATGCTTTACGTCAGCAAGCAATTGATGAAAAACGTGCGTCATTCAAAAATGCAACCGATAACGGTTTTAATGTTGGGACTTACGAAGACTTGATTCCAACAGCAGATTTGGTTTTAAACTTAACACCAGACAAGCAACATACAGATGTAGTTAATCAAGTGATGCCTTTAATGAAAAAAGGTGCAACGTTAAGCTACTCTCATGGTTTTAATATTGTTGAAGAAGGTACACAAATCCGTAAAGACATTACGGTAATTATGGTCGCGCCAAAATGTCCAGGTACCGAAGTACGTGAAGAATATAAACGTGGTTTTGGTGTTCCAACATTAATTGCTGTGCATCCAGAAAACGATCCAGAAAACAAAGGTTGGGCACAAGCAAAAGCATACGCTGTTGCAACTGGTGGCGATAGAGCAGGCGTTTTAGAATCGTCTTTTGTGGCTGAGGTAAAATCTGACTTAATGGGTGAGCAAACCATTTTATGTGGCTTGTTGCAAACTGGCGCAATCTTGTCTTTTGACAAAATGGTTGCCGAAGGAATTGATGCAGGTTATGCTGCAAAATTAATTCAGTTTGGTTGGGAAACTATTACTGAAGCTTTAAAACATGGTGGAATTACAAACATGATGGATAGATTGTCAAACCCTTCAAAAATAAAAGCATTTGAATTGTCTGAAGAATTAAAAACCATCATGCGTCCGTTATTCGAAAAACATATGGACGATATCATTTCTGGTCATTTCTCAAAAACTATGATGGAAGATTGGGCAAATGATGATGTTAACCTTTTAAAATGGCGAGCTGCTACTGGTGAAACTGCTTTTGAAAAAACTGAATTAACTTCAGATCACATCACAGAACAAGAGTATTTTGATCATGGTGTGTTATTAGTCGCATTTGTGAAATCAGGTGTAGAGCTTGCTTTTGAAACTATGGTAAGCGCAGGAATAATCGAAGATTCTGCTTACTACGAATCGTTACACGAATTGCCATTAATAGCAAATACCATTGCGAGAAAGAAGTTATTTGAAATGAATCGTGTCATTTCTGATACTGCTGAATATGGTTGCTATTTATTTGATCATGCGTGCAAACCGTTATTAGCAGATTTTATGAAAACGGTAAATACTTCAGTAATAGGAAAGTCATTTTCAACAAAAACAGGCGTTGATAATATCGAATTAATCAAAGTGAATGACGCTATTAGAAATCATCCAATTGAAACCGTAGGTAAAGGTCTTCGTGCCGCAATGACCGCAATGAAAGTGATAAAAACAGAAGAAACTAAAACTCAAGATTCTGTCCTAGCATAATGGAAACACGCACCACATACAAACCATCTTTAAAATCTGTAGAACAAGCAGCAAAACGACTTGAAGGTATTGCTTCTGTAACACCGCTCATTAATAACGTGCAACATTCAAAGCAATTTGATTGTAACATCATGTTTAAAAGAGAGGATTTACAGCAAGTACGCTCGTACAAAATCAGAGGAGCCTATAATAAAATAGCTTCTTTGACAGATACAGAAATTGAAAATGGCATTGTATGTGCCAGTGCAGGTAACCATGCTCAAGGTGTCGCCTTATCATGTAAACTTTTGAAGATTAAAGGCACTATATTTATGCCCTCACCAACACCTAACCAAAAAATAGAACAGGTAAAAATGTTTGGTGAGGACTATATAGATGTCATTTTAGTTGGCGATAGTTTTGACGATGCTTATCACGCTGCTATGAAGCAATGTGAGGAATTGAGCAAAACATTTATTCATCCATTCAATGATGAAAAAGTTATAGAAGGGCAAGCTACTGTTGGGTTAGAAATTATTGACCAAGCAAAAGAACACCCTATTCATTATGTATTTGTCCCAATTGGTGGTGGTGGGCTTTCCGCTGGATTATCTTCAGTTTTTAAAGAACTTTCTCCTAAAACTAAAATTATTGGTGTAGAACCAAAAGGAGCTCCTTCAATGTCTACTTCAATAAAAAACAACAGAAATACAGAACTTAATCACATAGAAAATTTTGTTGATGGTGCTGCCGTAAAACGTGTTGGCGATTTAACTTTTGAAATCTGTAAAGAAACGCTTCATGATGTTATTACTGTTGATGAAGGTAAAATTTGCCAAACTATATTAGAATTATATAACAAAGAAGCCATTGTTGTAGAACCAGCTGGAGCGTTGAGTATCGCTGCTTTGGATATTTATGCGAATGAAATCAAAGACAAAAATGTAGTTTGTGTAATTAGTGGAAGCAATAATGACATCACGCGTACCGCGGAAATAAAAGAACGTGCACTACTCTACTCTAACCTAAAACATTATTTCATTGTAAAGTTTCCACAGCGTGCTGGAGCTTTAAAAGAATTTGTAGTTGAAATTTTAGGCCCTAACGATGATATTGCTCATTTTGAATATACAAAAAAGTCTAACAGAGATACAGGTTCTGCAGTGGTCGGAATTGAATTGAAATATCCAGAAGATCTAGAACCTTTGATAACAAAAATGAAGCTTCATAATTTTTATGGTGATTATCTGAATAACAAGCCCGATTTATTCCAATTTTTAATATAATTGTCAAAAAAGAACAATAGATGAAAGTCCTCAAGTTCGGTGGCACTTCAGTTGCCAATGCAGAAAACATATCAAAGGTTATAAAGATTCTAGAAAGTGAATCTAAAAAAAATAAGATTGCAGTTGTTGTTTCGGCTTTAGGTGGCACAACAGACATGCTTATTGAAGCCGGAAATCTTGCTACAAACAAAGACGAGAAGTACATAGAAGTGTTTCAAAATATGGTCAATCGCCACATCAACACTGTTGAAGAATTAATTGACGACAAAAACAAACAAGTAGTCTTAAATGAAGTTAACACCAAACTTGAAGAATTAAAACAAATTCTTCAAGGACTTTATCTTATCAACGAATTTTCTAACAAAACCATTGATAAAATTGTAAGTTTTGGTGAGCTCTTATCTTCAAACATCATTTCCGAAGCATTAAAACAAACTGTAAAAAACGCTTCTTTAAAAGACAGTAGAGAACTGATTTTAACGGACTCTACATTCACTAATGCAGCCGTAAAAACCAAGGAAACTACAACTAATATTTCTTCATTTTTCAAAAAGAATAAAGATAAAATTGTTGTGCTGCCAGGTTTTGTTTCCAGAAATAAAAACAACGAAACCACAACATTAGGAAGAGGTGGCTCTGACTACACAGCAGCTTTAATTGCCTCAGCTGTTAAAGCAGATGTATTAGAAATTTGGACTGATGTTAGTGGCATGTACACTGCAAATCCCAAACTGGTAAAACAAGCATTTCCCATAGAAGAAATCTCGTATCAGGAAGCCATGGAACTATCGCATTTTGGTGCGAAAGTATTGTATCCACCAACTGTTCAACCAGCCTTGCAGAAAAAGATTCCGATTCTCATAAAGAATACATTTTCACCTGATGAAAAAGGCACTTTAATCACAAAAAAAGGTAAAGACAAAAAGCAACCTGTTAAAGGTATAAGTCATATTGAAAACATAGCTTTATTAACTCTAGAAGGCAACGGCATGGTTGGTGTTCCTGGGTTTTCTAAGCGTTTATTTTCCACTCTATCAAGAAACAGCATCAATGTGGTTTTGATTACCCAAGCGTCATCAGAACATTCTATTTGTGTCGGTGTTTTTAGCTCTGAATCTAAAAAGGCAAAACACATTGTGGATGAAGAATTTGTTTACGAAATTTCTAAAAAGAAAATAAAGCCTTTACTCATTGAAGATGGCTTAGCCATTGTTGCTGTTGTTGGAGATAACATGAAAAATCACCAAGGCATTAGCGGCAGAATGTTTAGAGCTTTAGGCAACAACAATGTCAATGTTAGAGCTATTGCTCAAGGCGCTTCAGAACGAAACATTTCAGCCGTTATTTCTCACAAAGACATAAAAAAAGCACTTACAGCATTACACAATCGCTTTTTTGAAAAACAAATTAAAACGCTCAATTTGTTTATTGTTGGTGTTGGAAATGTTGGAGGTATTTTATTGAATCAAATCAAAAAACAGCAAGATTATCTCAACGAAAATCTTCTACTTAACGTTAGAGTTGTTGGCATAAGCAACTCAAAAAAAATGATTTTTGAAGAAGAAGGTATTGACCTAACCACATGGAGTGAGCAGTTACAAAAAGGCAAAAAGCAATCTCATCAATCATTTTTTGACAACATTAAAGAGTTTAACCTCAGTAATAGCATTTTTATAGATGTTACGGCAAATGAAGATGTTGCAAAAATCTACAAGAACTACCTAAGAGAAAGTATTTCGGTTATAGCTTGCAATAAAATTGCCTGTTCTTCAAAATATTCAGATTATAAAGAACTGAAGGATTTATCAAGAAAATATAATGCTTCATTTCTATTCGAAACTAATGTTGGTGCAGGCTTACCAGTAATCAACACATTAAACAACCTTATTAACTCAGGTGATAAGGTGACTTCTATTCAAGCTGTTTTATCTGGAAGCCTAAACTTCATATTCAATAATTTTGATGAGAACAGTAGTTTTCATGACATTGTAAAACAAGCTCAAGAAGAAGGTTACACAGAACCTGACCCAAGAATAGATCTCAGTGGTGTAGATGTTGCCAGAAAGATATTAATTCTCGCCAGAGAAGCTGGCTA
>JASBSE010000304.1 GCA_030149115.1 Winogradskyella sp.
ATCAAACCCAATAATCAATGGAATACCAAGTCTGGTTTCTTCAACAGCTATTTTTTGCACCTTCATTACATCCTCAACACCTCTAACATTGAGCATAGAACCAACATATCCTTTTCTTAAGTGCTCGTACTTTTTAGCAGCAACACCTTCTGAAGGTGCAGGACCTGTTAAATCCCAAAAACCGTTATATTGATTCATCTGACCTATTTTTTCCTCTAAGGTCATCTTACTCAATAGCTCTTCAACTTTATTTTCTATTGATGCGTTTTTAGTAGTATCAGTAGAGTCTGAAGACATAGCTAACCTATTATCACCTTTGTTGCAAGAACTAAAGCTGATAAGCGCTAATACTATTGTTATATGCTTGATATATTTCATACTATTGATACACTCTTACATAGTCAACCTCTAATGTAGATTCAACAAATGCAGGATCTACAGCACCTCCAAAATTACCTCCCATAGCAAAGTTTATAATTAAGAAAAAGTCACTATTAAACGGTAGTGTACCATCATTATCAAAAGTAAAGAATGGTTCATTATCTATTAAAAAGATAATCTCACCAGGCCTCCATTCTACTGAGTATAAATGGAACTCTGAGCTTGCTGTCGGATTTGTAGTAGTACCACTAACTGCGTTTCCACCAGAATTTCCTGGAAAATGCAATGTTCCATGAATTGTATTTTGGCTGTTACCTACATGCTCCATAACGTCTATTTCACCACAATTTGGCCAACCTACATCTTCAAAGTTTGCACCCAACATCCAAAGTGCTGGCCACGTACCGCCGCCTTCTGGAAGTTTAGCTCTAAACTCTACTCTACCGTAAGTAAACTCATATAAATCTTGGGATTTTATTCTAGATGATGTGTAATCACTACCTGAAAATGATTCAGCTTTTGCCGTAATTTTTAGCATACCATCTTCTACAATAATATTATCAGGACTATCTGTATAGTATTGTAATTCTAGATTTCCCCATCCATCTGTTCCAGTACCTAAATCGTATGTCCAGTTTGAAGGGTTTGGCGCACCATTTACATCAAATTCGTCTTGCCAAACTAAGTTATTATATACTGTAGCAAACTCTTCGCTTGAAGGCTCTTCTGAAGTTAAAATAAACCACCAATCAAACTCATTGTTACCATCTGTAGTCTTTAAAAGAAGTTCATTTTCTACTGAACGATCAAAAATCTGGTAATTATGATTACCACCTGTATAATAACTAATAAACGAAAGTCCATTAAGACTAATTGTTTCTACTCCTCCTGGTGCAATTAACGCGTATGAAGATGTATAATCGTCATAAGGCAAATTTTCTACATCAGCACCATTAACAGTACCTCCAGTACCAATCTCATCGATTAAACCATCTCTACCAAATACAGTACCTGAAACGTCAGTTGTAGGATCGTCATTTGTGTTATTTGTTATATGCGTAAACGTTCCATCTATATTAAAAATAAATCTATCATCGTACATACCAACACCTACTTTTTCCTCAGGTCCGGCACCATACCATTCTACAGGAATCTGACCACCAACAGGACCTAATCCAAAATGCCCATTAGCTTCAGATTTTATTCTCCATGTTTTTGAACTATCACCTACTAATTTTTCAATTAAATCTTCAGGCGGAGAATAGGTTGCTAAAACCTCAACTTCTGTAGTTGCTGTAGTTGCTAAACCACCTGTACCATAAGCAATAACAGTAACTGTATAGGTATTTACACCTAGGTTTGTAAACAAAGCTTCAACCTGACCTGAAGGTGCACTAACCTCTGATGTTGAATATATAAACTTATAACTAGATGCATTGTCTGCAGTTGCATATAAATTAACAACACCAGAGCCATCACCGTAAGGATTATTTGCATCTTGACCTACAACTACTGCTTCTATAGATAAATTGGTAGGCGCAACAATATCTCCTATTGACGCATCATCATTTTGACAAGAAAAAAATGTTGTCAAGATCATGATAATCAATATATTTAATTTAATATTTAAATTTTTCATTTCTTGTTTTTTTAAATTTTAACCAATTTATATTGCCAAAACACACCTGCACCTGACTCTATATGCACATTCATTGTTGTACTATTTTCTAAAGTAACGTTGTAAGTAATAGTACTCGGCACTGCCACATTTGGTAATTCACCTTCATTATTAGCTTTTGGTATACCTATGTAAGCGCCAGTACCATTAATAGTAATCGTTCCTGCCGATTCATCAAAAGTATAAGTTGCAGAAGCTGTTCCATCGTAAGGAGCTACAGGAGTTCCACATGCATCTGATCCACCTTGCCAACCTTCGACCCAAGTATCAGCACCTAATACATTTGAAAACGTACCATCTGAACCAAATACAAATTGATCATCATATTGACACGCTCTATCTCCCACACAGGCTGCATCACAACTCCACCAGCTTGTATCTCCTAAAGCAGGTCCTACGGCTAAAGCTCCAGCTTCTGGTGCTAAAACCCATGTTCCTACTATTGGAGATGGCGCTCCACTTCTAACAAGTTTATATTGCCAAAACACACCTGCTCCTGCTTCAATTACAACACTAATAGTGTTATCATCTATAAATGTTACATCATAAGTAATTGATTCTGGCACGGCAACATTAGGAAGCTCACCTTGATTATTAGCCTTCGGCAAACCAATATAGGCTCCTGTACCATTTATTGTAACAGTACCTGCTGCTTGATTGTGAACATAAGTTGCAACTGCATTA
Organism: Winogradskyella sp.; assembly: GCA_030149115.1. GTDB lineage: Bacteria > Bacteroidota > Bacteroidia > Flavobacteriales > Flavobacteriaceae > Winogradskyella. The sequence goes on from JASBSE010000304.1 coordinate 2,744, forward strand.
CCATCATAAGGTGCCACAGGAGTACCACATGCTTCAGAACCTCCTTGCCAACCTTCTACCCAAGTTTCAGTTCCAAGAACATTTGTAAAAGATCCATCAGACCCGAAAACAAATTCGTCATCATACTGACAAGCTCTATCTGCTACACAAGCAGCATCACAGCTCCACCAGCTTGTATCACCTACTGCAGGTCCGACTGCTAAAGCTCCTGCTTCTGGAGCCAACACCCATGTCCCTGCTAATGGTGAAGGTGCTGTTGGAGTTTTCCAGAAATAAATATTATCTATAAATACTGTACCTGCTGCCCAAGGAGTACCAACAAATTTTAATTGAAAAATTTCTGTAACTGTTAATCCTTGGTCTGTATATTCTGAAATTGGAATATCAATACTTGTCCAGTCGTTAGCTGTTAAAGACCTTGTAACCGGTGCTTCGGTTACCGTACCAGAAGCGTTATTAATTAGAGATGTCTCAATATCAGTTACAGCTTCTGCTGTCCAAACATCCAAATGTAAATACTCCATTTGAGAAACATCTACAGTAACACCATCTGCCAACGCGATACCTTGGTAACTTAAGTTTACATATTGTAACATTTCGTCTCCACCTAAATCAAACATTGCCCAACCACTTCCTTGACCAGCTTGTCCCCAATCTGGGAAATAATCTGTTCCTGGAACATTATTATATGCACTACTAAAAATTGAGATTACATCACTCTCTTCTCTAGCAGGAGGGGTTGTAGCAGAAGCCAAAGGCTGAAGAATAGCTGTAACCTCAAAATCCTCTGAATATGTGGTAGTTTCTATAGCTGCTCCAAGAGCTTCTACAGTTATTGTATAGACACCAGCTTCTTCAAAAGTGTATGATATAGTTTCTCCTATGTTTGCTGAAACAGGGTCAGCACCTTCTACTTCACCAAAATCTACTTCAAAAAATGTTGCAAATTCTGCATTCGCAGTAACATTTACTGTTTTTGATAATGCAGGATCGTTCATGATCTCTACAACTAAATTTTGTGGTGCTTGAAACGAAACTACTACTTCTTGAGAGATTGAAGTTGTTTCATCTGTTAATCCATTTGCCGTTACCACTACATTATATACACCTTCTTGATACGTATGCGTAATATCTTCACCAGGATTTACAATATCTGATACTTCTGATCCATCACCAAAGTCTATCACATATCCTGTTACGCCTTCTCCAGATGGTCTTAATGTTACCAAACCTGTGTTATCTTGCGTTACAGTTACATCAACTGTTATGTTAGTTGGAGGTTCAATCTGATTAACAAAATCAGTATTATCATCTTCTTTAGTACAGCCAAAAATGACAAATACTAAAAGAAGAAATTTTAATTGTTGCTTAATTATTTTCATAGTCTCTATTTTTTAATAACCTGGATTTTGTTGCCAATTACCATTTGAAAATTGAATTTCTTCTAATGGTATTGGAAATAATTCGTGCTTACCATCTACAAACCCTGGAATTACAGATCCGTTTCCTGTTCTTACCAAATCGAAGAAACGATGACCTTCTCCCATAAGTTCTAATCTTCTTTCGTTTAATATAGCCGTTGTTAATGCTGTTCCAGTTGCTGAAACTTCATGATCAGTATCTCCAAATGCTCTATTTCTAACTCTGTTTAAATATTGTTGAGCTGTTACATCACTTAAACCGCCTCTGTTATATGCTTCAGCGGCTAGTAATAATACGTCTGCAAATCTTATTGCTCTGTAGTTATTTGGATTTGTAAGGTTTTGATCACCCGTATTTAAATCCCCTTGTCTCGCAATATATTTTCTATTAAAGTAACCTGTGTGCTCATATCCTGTTCCGTAAGTTGCACCTGTTTGCGCCGCCCAAGCTTCAATATTTAAAATAGCTACATCTCTCCTTAGGTCATCTTCATCATATTCTAAATATGATTCTTCAGTAGGTACATTGAAACTGAAACCTGAATCGAATAAAGGACCGTTATAGTTTCTTATACCATTAAAACCAACTGCAATATTACCTTCACTACATTGTAAACATCCAAATCCTGCACCTTCTGCATCGGTATATTGCACTTCAAAAACAGACTCTACTCCATTTTCTTGTTCATTCTCAAAAATGGTATCGTAATCCGTTATCAAATCGTAAGGTCCATTTTGAATTAAATTGTCTAAAACAATAGCTGCCTGGCTAAATTTTTCTTGATACACATAGGCCTTTCCTAATAATGCTTGTGCAGAACCTTTTGTTGCTCTTCCTACTTGAGGCGCTGTATATGAAAGTGTGTTTGACGCATAGATTAAATCTGCTTCAATTAAAGCATATACATCTTCTACAGGAGATCTTGGGATTGTGGTTTCGTCTCCTAACTGAAATCTGGTTTCTTTTAAAGGCACAGGACCGAACCATTTCACCAATTCAAAATAATAGTATGCTCTTAAAAATCTTGCTTCTGCTATGATTATATCTTTTCCTTCAAAGTCAACATTATTTTGGAACTCTAATAGATAATTTGCTCTATTAACACCAGCGAACATCCAGTTCCATAAGTTCTGTACTTGATCGTTTACAGGTGTATGAATCATATCATCTATTTGCTGATATCCGATAACGTCTGTTGCACTTTCACCTCCACAAAGTGTATTATCTGAAGCAATTTCTCCCATAATATTATTTATGTAAGTAGATTGCAATAAATCATAGGCTGCAATAAGTCCGTTATTAAAATCATCTTCAGAATTGAAGTAGTTTTCAGAATCGATAGAATATACTGGATCTCTATCGACAAAGTCATCTGTACACGACAAATAGACTAAAATCAATATGACTAGTACAGGTATTTTTTTTATGGCTTTTATTTTCATAATTGTTTTTTTAAAAATTAAGATTAAGACCAAATAAATAAGTTCTTGGTATTGGATAGAATCCAAAGTCTATTCCGCCACCAATTGGAGCTCCTGAAGTAGCCCCAGGATCATAACCTCTATATTTTGTCAATGTTACTAGATTATTTACACCACAATAAAGTCTTACTTTAGTAAAACCTATAGACTCAATAACATCTGCAGGCAAGTTATATCCTACTTGAACGTTTTGTAATCTTAAGTAAGACGCATCTTCTACAAAATAGTCTGAAAACACATTATTTGTAGTTGCTGCTGTAGTTACTCTTGGCACTGAATTACTTGTACCTTCACCTGTCCAACGGTCTAAAACATAATTCAATCTATTAACATCAGTTAATGTTCTTTCATAGTTTCTAACCATGTCATTTCCTATAGAAGCAAACGCATAAGCAGTAAAATCTAAATTTTTCCAATTTAAGGTTAGATTAAGTCCCATAGTTACATCTGGTATTGGATCTCCAAGATTAGTTCTGTCGTCTGTATCTATAACACCATCGTTATTAACATCAACATATCTTAAATCACCTGGTGATGCATTTGCTCCTAAAGCTAATTGCGAAGGATGCGCATCTACTTCTGCCTGGTTTTGGAAAATACCATCTGTTTTATATCCATAAAAATATCCTATTGGCTGACCAACTTCCATTCTTGATATTGCTGGTTGCCCAACACCAAATGTTCCTCCTTCTATAAAACCTGTACTGTTGTTAACCTCTGTAACCTCATTGGTAAGAGTTGTAACGTTATAGCTTACTGATAGTTTTAAATTTTCGGATAAATTATCTTTATAATTTATTGCAAACTCAAATCCTTTATTTTCTACACCACCTGCATTTATCGTAGGAGACGAACCTCCCGGTGCATAAACACCTGCGATACCAGACACCGGAATATTTGAAATTAAAAGGTTGTCTCGTTTATTTACAAAATAATCTGTTGTAACATCAATTTTGTTATCTAATATTCTAAAATCTAAACCAACATCAAATTTCTTTGCCTCCTCCCATTGAAGATCAGGATTTGGTAATTGACCGATAGCAACACCATTGGTTAAAGTACCATCAAACACATATGTTGCTTCGCCGTTTAATTGACCTACATAACCGTTATTAGGAATTTGATCATTACCTAAAACGCCATAACTAACTCTTAATTTCATAAAGTTAATTAAGGACGAATCATTTAAAAATTCTTCATCAGAAATAATCCAACCTGCCGTAGCAGAAGGGAAATATGCTACACGATTATTTGGACCAAACTTTGTAGACAAGTCTCTTCTTAGCATTGCGGAAAGTAAATATTTGCCCTTATAGTCATACTGTAATCTTCCAAATACTGACATTCTTCTTTCATCAAAAGCATAAGAACTTACATCTCTTACACCATCAGCTCCTGTACCTGTAGCCAAACTTATATCTGCATAACCCCAATCATTATTTGGCACATCATAACCTGTAGCAAACAAACCACTACCAAATGTTTTATATATAGTTGTTCCTAAAGTTGCAGTCAGGTTATGGTTATCAAAAAATGTATTTTGATAATTTGCAAAAAGATCTAACGTGTAGTCATTAAAATTCTCAGCGTTTTGAGAGACACTACTTCTGGTAACATCAAAAACCTTTCCGCCATAATCTACAATCTTCGCAAAAGATTTTCCTTTTTGTTCAGTAGTGTTGAATCCTATCCTACCTGTAAATGTTAACTCTTCTGTTGGCTGAAAATCTACAGAGAACGAACCATTCAATTTACTAAGATCAAAGTCATTGAATGTGTTTTCTATTTGAGCTAGTGGATTAATAATCTCTATACCAAGACCCGCAGTATTTGGCACTAAAGAAAAATCACCATTTTGATCATATACTGATAGTGTTGGTGGCGCATTTAAAGCGTTAAACAGAACCGAACCAAGACCAAAATCATTTACACTATCTCTATCTAAATACGTGTAAATAACATTAGAACTAAACTTTATCTTTTCTGAAATATCACCTCTAAGCGATAACCTTGCTGTATTTCTCCTAAAATCAGTCTTCTTTGGAGCAATGATACCTTGTTGGTATAAATGAGAACCACTAATGGTATAAGCAAGTTTTTCTGAGCCACCAGAAACACTAAAATCATGGTTAACTATAGGAACTTCTGAATTAAAAACCTCGTCTTGCCAATTAGTTCCTACTCCCAATCCTGTAACATTAGGATAAGGTAAGTTCTGACCTGCTGCAGCATAACTTTCATTCAAAATTAAAGCGTACTCTGTGGCATTTAACAATGGTAATTTTCTTGTGGTTTCTTGAAAACCAACATAAGTATTAAAAGCAACCTTTGTTTTGCTTCCTTTAGAACCCGTTTTAGTTGTTATTAAAATAACACCATTAGCACCAATAGTTCCATAAATTGCAGCCTGTGCATCTTTTAAAACTGTGATAGTCTCAATATCATTTGGATTTAATAAACTTAAATCACCTTGATAACCATCAATAAAAACTGCAGGACCATTTGTTCCGTTTGTAGAAATACCTCTAATCCTTATATCAAGTCCCGCACCAGGAGCACCAGATTGAGTGGTAACATTAACACCAGAAACAGTGCCTTGCAATGCTTGTTCTACCTTTACAGGTGCTAACTCACTTAAGGTTTCTGAACTCACAGTAGACACTGCTCCAGTTACTTCTTTTTTGGTTTGAGAGCCATATCCGATGACTACTACCTCATTTAATGTCTCAGTGTCTTCTTGCAGAATAACATTAATAGGGTCGTCATTGACCACTGTAACTTCTTGAGATACATACCCTAAGTAAGATATTACTAATACCGAGTTAATCGGCACATCCTTTAAAGTAAATATTCCATCAAAATCTGTCGTGGCTCCTCTAGATGTGTTTTTTAAAATAATATTCACACCAGGCAGCGGCTGACCACTGGAACCCTCTGTAATTGTCCCTTTTACATCTATATTCTGAGCAAATGAAATAGTGCTAAAAGAGAAGAGCAATAAAATTAAAATTTTTTTATACATAGTTGTCTTGTTAGTAATTGCAACTTAATAATTGATTTTAAGATATTGCCAAAAAGACACTATACAAAAAACATACATCGTAAATTTTTAGTTCTTTTTTTATCAAATACATAATTAAATGTTAAGAAACTATTAAAAACAGTGGATTTACCCAATCCTAACTATAACGTTATAGTTTGTGCTATTTCTAAAATGTTGTGGTATTGTATAGGTAAAATATCACATTGTATAGGAGTTAGAGTTGAAGGATATAATTCGTTAAGTTAACATCATGGTCTAAATTCATCTTTTTACGCAATCTGTAACGTTTAACCTCTACACTCTTTGGTGAAATATTGAGCAATGGAGCAATCTCTTTCGATGACAAATTAAGCCTAAGATAAGCGCATAACCTTAGATCGTTTGAAGTCAATGACGGATGTATGTTTTTAATCTTTTTCAAAAAGTCTTTATCTGCGTTATTAAATGCTTCTTCAAATAATTTCCAATCGTCAGTTGTATTTAAGTTATTATTAATAAGTTTTATTACAGATTTCAAGTCTTCAATTTTTCTTGCCTTAACAAGTTCTTTTTTTATCTCGTTGAGCAATTCGTTCTTGTTAATTAAATTCATTGTAGACATCCCCAATTCTCTGTTTTTGTTTTCAATATCTTGTTGTAGATTTTGATTTTTAAACTGCATCAATTGTTTTTGGTTTTCCAAACCCTTAATTTCTAGCTCTCGTTCTTTCTTCCTTAACAATTCAGTACGTTGCTTTTTATAATGACGCTGATTTAGCCAATGGACTATTGCTAGTAACAAAACTAAAATGAGTACATATACGATTATGGCAAGAGGTTTTAAGAACCACGGTTTATTTATTTCAAACTCGTAGCTTATGGTATTCTTTGAAATTGTATTACCAATTTTAGCCTTAACCTCAAATGTATAATTGCCATAAGGTAAATTTTCATATAAAATCGAAGAATCATCAATCCAATCGCTCCAATTGTTATTAAAACCTAATAATCTATACTTATACTTAGAGTTGAGAAACTTATCATAATTAGTCACACTGTATTCAAAAGAAATATTGTTATTCTTATTACTCAACAAACCAGTTGTATCAATATTAAGAGCAGTGACTTGTTCATTTAAGGCATAATTGGCTATCTTATTAAGCGCTATTGAAACTTGATTGTCATTATTATTTAGTTTTTCTAGGTCAAAAACCAAATAGCCATTTGTAGCACCCATCAAATATTTATTACCATCAAGTTCTAAAAGATTTTCGTAACCAACCTTTGTTTTTCTAAGATCATTAGGCAATGACAATGAAAAAGACCTATAGTTTGATGATAATTTGGCTGGTTCTACATAATTGATGCTATTCTCTGAAAATGCCCAAAGTTTATCCGAACTTTTATCTGTAATGAGCTTACCCGAAACATAAAATCTTGAATTAATTAATTTACTTAAAGAACTATCTCTTTGGAATGATTCTCTTCGTGCATTATACTTATAGACTCCATCTTCATAGGCATAAAGTACATCACCCTTGTAACTAACCAAGCTAGATTTATCTCCTTTAGGCACAGATTCCTTTTTGAAAAATTCTACAGTCGTTAAACCTTCATTAATATTTAACTTATATACACCTTTATATTCATGATTTACTAATAATTGGTTGTTACTAACAAACTCGAAATACCTAGATGAAATATTGAAACCCTCTAACTTATTCCTTAACTTCCATTTACCATTTGATTTATGCAACACATACAATCCGCTATAGTTTCCTTGCAATAAGAAGTCTGGCTTAGAATTAATTTTTTGCAATTGCCAAGTTCCTTGCACTTCTGACAATAAACTAGCTTGATTATTAGTAATAATAAAAGTTCCTTTGTCATGCCCACAAAAAAAAGTTTCATCTATATTCTGTAAACACCATACTTGTCCTTCAGTACCATCTATAAAACTGAATTTATCATGGGAGTTCAGTTCCCTGTAAAACAACCCTTGATTTGTTCCTAGATATAGTTTCCCATCATAAACTAATGATGCATAAACTGTACCCAAAACACCAGAATCATCATTATAAACAGTAAAAGGAGAATTTAGGTTAATATTATTAATACCATTATCTAAACCCAACCAGATATTACCCCTATTATCCTCAAATAACGAAAGAACAGTATTATTGCTCAATCCATTTGTCTGATCAATCTTTAGTTTTACCTCACCTTCTTCATCAAGCAATATTATTCCATGAGAAACTGTCCCTAGCAGATAACCTTCATCTTTTAACTTTATACTACTATAAATACTGTTGTGAAAGAGGGTGTTTTTAAGGTCTTCATTCCAAACTTTTACACTATTATTACTATAAATATAAAATCCATTTTCTTTCGTCTGAATTAACAAATCACCTCCTTTATCAAAAATATTAATGATTACTATATCCTTTATTAAACCAGAATCTGTAATTAGCTTTTCTTTACCATTCTCTATCATAAAAAGCCCCTCACTGAACTTCTGATAATAAATAGCATCATTAACCTTGTAAATTTTGGTAATAGTATTATTAGACTCAATAATCTTTAAATCACCACTAACGGTATTATAAATATATATGCGACTCAGTGACTGAAAAAGTATATAATCTTCCAAAGAAATAATATTCCAGAATTGCTCGTCTTCGATTAATTGAACATCTAGTTCACGGACTAAAGATGTATAGTTTAGTTTACCAAAACTATCTTTTTTCCAATAGCCAAAATCCATGTAACACCCTGAATAAATCCTCTCATTAATAACTCTTACAGACCTTAAAATAGATTCATTTGGTGTTTTGTACAATTGCCAACGCTCGCCGTTATACTCCAAAAGTCCTTTGTTGTTTGCAAAGTACATTTCGTTTGTTGACGCTTGAGATATTGACCAATTCTGATCTTCAGCTTTATAGTCTTGAGTTGTAAAGACCTGAATAGGAGGAATCTCCTGACCATAGATAATGCATGAGGCTAAAAAAAATAATAGAAGGAATTTTTTGCTAATCATCGTTATTCGTCAATCATTTTAATTTAAATATTAAAAACATAACACAACATTACTGTTAAGGTCATAATACTTGTAAATATAACAACTTTGAAGAGCTTTGTAGTGGTATATAATGTAATTTAAGGAAAATACCAGGTGTATATTACATAAAAACTAAGTACGTTACTAAAATTTATTCTATAAGAATCTTTATAGATTTTTTAACTCTATTATGATGCAGCTTTACAATATAAACACCACTTTTAAGCAGACTTATATTCAGACGGTTTTCAAAAACAGACGAATCAAGATTATACTCCAGCACCTTTCTTCCCTGTAGATCATACAAAACCAATTCAGTAGATTTTGGTGCACTCCCTCTTACAATTAATTCTTTAGAATTATTTACTACAAAAACATTTAAAACGTCAATATCATTTTGGGCATTTGAAAGTAGGCCTTGAGTTAATCGTAAAAAGAAACGCCCTGTGCCAGAAAGTTCAATTGTTGGAACAATAACATAATCTTCATTTGTCATCAACGTTACTGTATTAGCAACTGTATCTTCTAAATAAATATTGACAGAATCTGATAACATAATATCCGTAATTGTAAATTGTAATTCTTCATTTGGATATGCATTTACACCCAAAGGAATAATAATATCTGAAAATATATTTGAATTCACGGCTTGAATGGCCATAGGCACTCCTTGATTATCTTCTATCAAATGAGAATATAATGCAAAACCTGGAGCACTACTCCCAAAAATAGCTGCATCATACCCTTTGTCTAAGCCAAGACTTGCATTGTCGTGAAAATAAATTGATGTTATAGAACTATTGGACAATGAACTAAGCCCTATTTTAACATAATCTGTATTACTTGATGACCTACCAATTATAAAATCATCCGAATTACCTTCTATCTGCATATCTGGCGTAAATTCTAAGCTAGCTGTTGACAATTTTGATGACACAAAAAAACCTTGACCTGGTGCGATTAGACTCGGTCCTTCAAGCAAATTTGTAATCGTCCAGTTACTTCCAGAACCATCTGTATTATTTGCATTGTAACCATATATAGCTGCAGTACTCTCGTCTAACAGATTAAGATTGGATACACCCGAAAGAGATCCCACATGATTTAAAAAAGCGTTAACATCTATATAAGATGCATAAGGATTCCCAACAAGGTTCCATTCAGGAAAATTACCTATAAAATCATTTTCGATAGGAACATCTACAACACCTGTAACAAAAGATCCTGTAAAAACCAAAGCCTCACCATTTCCATCAGTTGATGGTGTACTGGTTGCAACCCTATAACCTCTACCAATAGCTAAAGTCTCTATTGTATTATAATTATACACTAAGTAATCATCTGTATTTCCTTTCTCAAAAGGACCGAATAAATAAGTTGTATTTGGTGGCTCTACACCATTATTAAAAAGAATGTTTGCATTGTAATTATTATCGCTTGTTAAAAAAGATAACCAACTTTGCCCTGACAATGGTGGAGCAATTAAATCTCTATCATTTATTTCTGAATTTGTATATCTATAATATTTGGTCGCGCCTTCAACTACAATTGCTCCTTTAACGATTAAGCCAGAGTAAGAATCTGATTCAGAAAACATATTTAAGTCACCTGTTACATTCAAAGTTTTTCCAATCGGGACAGTTAAACTTATACCACCATTAATGTTTAGCGTTGTTATAGTCATATCTTCAGATATCTGAGGAGGATTAACTGTATATGGTATTGTAACCTCAGAGCATTCACTTGGCAATTCATTTGGTGTCCAGTTAGCTGAATTATTCCATTCACTCGAGACTGAACCATTCCATATAAGTTGTTGAACATCAGACGAAAAAACTAATTTAAAACGGTTGTTGGCTATAGAAGCAGATATACTTGAATTAACTGAATAACTATAATTAACAATACCTGTTTGTGGAATTTCGGTTGAAATACCTGTATAAGAATCATATAAATATGCAGTTGCGCATTGCATAGAAAAACCTTCAGCCACTATTGTGTAGTTAGTACCTCTATATGTATTTACTTCTAGTTGTATCTCCTCCTCGTCTACTGGAGTAGCTCTACTTTCTATACTCAAAAAAACACCATTATTATTGGTCGAAAAATTTTCATCTAAGTTAGGAATATCAAGAGCATCATTTATATCAACGTCATTATTCCCTTCTGTATCAAAAAGAATCAACAAACCATCTGCCGGAGATTCGTTGTTAGCTAATGCACTGTTCTCATATAACGATAAGCGTAATTGCCCTTGATTAATAATATATCGCGTACTATTGGAAACTCCATTTTCATAAATTCCTACATTATTATCTTTTGGTTTTGAGTTCAATAACCATAAATTACTAAATAATATGCATGAGAAAATTGAATAGATGAAACTTAATTTCATAATAAAGTTGTGTTTGGCTAATTATAAAAACCATAACAACCTATTGAATGCTTTGTACAAAAAGTAGAAAATTGTGGGCAGAAAAACTGTCTTAATCAACTATAAAACAAAAAGTCAAATAGTTACTTGTAAATCATCAAATTAGAAAAAAAATACATTTTGAAATTAGCATTTAACCAATTATCGTTTAAAAGCTGATAATAAACCATAAAAGGTTAATTGTTAAGCCATAATGAGCATAATTTTGTTACATTAAAAGTTGAAATAGCAATAACATTTAGCACTACACCCAAAAGTATTATCATTTTTTAATAGAGCAATTAGAGTCTTAATCATTTTAAATTTAATGCTTTGAATAATGGTTAAGGATATTTAGAATACTATATTTGTTTAGAATGTGTCAACAAGATTTATAAGTTTAAAAGTATAAATGGCAAATCATAAATTCTTTATTAGTTGTGATTGGGGAACGAGCAATTTTAGGTTAGCTGTAGTAAAAACCGAAAACTTAGAAATAGTCTCAGAATACAAGTCAGACAAAGGAATTAAAGTACTATATAACGAGTTTTTACAACAAAATCATCTTAGTCAAGAAGATTACTTTTCGAACTATTTGCTTAGTGCAGTTAAAAAATTACCAAAGCAATTCCATGAATTATTAATTGTTTCGTCAGGAATGGCAACCTCTAACATTGGAATGTATGAAATGGAATATGCAGCTCTGCCATTTGACACTGAGGGAAGCAACTTTATCTCTAAAAAAATACTATTTGAAAATGGTCTAGAAATATTACTCATCTCTGGGGTAAGAAATGAGGTTGGAGTAATGAGAGGTGAAGAAACTCAGGCAATCGGTCTTGCTGATTTTATTGACAAAAATAAGGATACCATTCTCATCCTACCAGGTACGCATAGTAAGCATTTAACTTTTAGTAAAGGAAAATTCACTAGACTGACAAACTATATGACCGGTGAACTTTTTGAAATTTTATCTCAAAAAAGCATTTTATCACAGTCGATATTAAAACCTAATGAACAAGAAATAATTAAAAATGCTTTTATAGATGGCGTAAAGGTTGGTGCTAAGGGTAAACTAACTTCAAGTCTATTTTCTATACGATCAAGAGATTTAATAAAAACTAGCTCAAAAACAGAAAATTATTATTATCTCAGCGGTATGCTAATTGGAGATGAACTTTCTTATTTAAAGAGTAATAATCTTAATATCTATATGTCATGCCCTTATCCACTGGCTGATTTTTATAGAATAGCACTGGATTATATTCTTGAAGATAAAAATTACACAATTTTTAACGACGATACGTCCAAAAAAGCAATGCTATACGGACAATACAAAATATTAAAACATTATGAGTAATGATAGATTTTCATGGGATTTATTCAATAAAGCACCTATTGTTGGTATTGTAAGAGGTTACGATGAAACAATTGTTTCCAAAATTGCCGATTCGTTCTTAGCATCTGGTTTGACCACTATTGAGGTTACAATGAATACTGATAATGCAACAAAAATTATAGGTAATCTTCGTCAAAAACACTCTAATTTGAATATTGGTGCTGGTACAGTTTGTAATATTGAGGATTTGGATCAAGCGCTCTCAGCTGGTTCTCAATTTATAGTTACTCCCATTATTAATGAAGCCGTGATAGAAAAATGTGTTTCTAAAAATATTCCTGTATTTCCTGGAGCATATACCCCTTCTGAGATATATAAAGCTTATTCATTAGGAGCCTCAGCAGTAAAAGTTTTTCCTGCAACACAGCTAGGAACTCAATATATTAAAGACGTTTTAGCTCCATTAAATAAAATAAAATTACTACCAACTGGAGGTGTCACTAAAGAAAATATTAAATCCTTTTTTGAAGTCGGAGCCATAGGTGTGGGAATGGGAAGCTCGTTACTCAACAAAACCTATATTAACGCTGGAGATTTCAATAAACTCATAACGCATTTTAATGAAATTAAAGAAGAAATAAATGATTTTATAATCTAAATGATTATTCTAAAAATATAATTATACATGTATAAAAAAAGCCGAAACTAACGTTTCGGCTTTTCATTTGTAC
>JASBSE010000310.1 GCA_030149115.1 Winogradskyella sp.
TCTGTACTTAAAGGACTATTTTTATTACACGTGATGCAACCTGTAGTAATATTTTTATTATTACACATCTTTAAAGTGCTAACAACATAAGGTGTAGTTCCTGATGCTGCGATTCCTATAACAATATCTTTTTTAGTGATGTTAAATTCTTTTAAGTCTAGCCAACCTTGAGTTTTAGAATCTTCAGCGTTCTCTACTGACTTTCTTATCGCTTTATCGCCACCAGCAATTAAGCCTATAACTAAATCATGAGAAACTCCAAATGTTGGTGGACATTCTGATGCGTCTAAAATACCTAATCTACCGCTTGTCCCAGCTCCAATATAAAATAGTCTTCCACCTATTTTTAATTTAGCGATAACTTGATTAATAAGAGCTTCTATTTGAGATAATGCTTTTTCTACAGCTAATGGTACAGTTTTATCTTCTTTATTAATATTAGAAATAATATCTTTTACAGACATTTTTTCTAAGTCGTTGTATAAAGAATCTTGTTCTGTTGTTTTTATAAATGACATTTGCTGTTAGTTTTCAAAAGAAATTACATACTAAATGTATAAAAAAAGCTTCATTTTTCAATGAAGCTTTTTTTAAGTTTAACTTAATATGGAATTGAGTGTTTTGCTTGGTCGCATTGCACTACTTGTTAATGTTTCATTAGGGAAATAGTATCCTTCAATTTCTACAGGGCTTCCTTGACAATCTATAAGTTCTGCTACGATTTGCTCTTCTTTTGACGAAAGCGCATTATATATTGCAGAAAACTCTTCTTTTAAAGCATTATCTTTATTTTGATTAGCTAAAGCTTCAGCCCAATATAACGCTAAATAGAAGTGACTACCTCTGTTGTCTAGTTCGTTTACTTTACGAGAAGGTCCTTTTTTATTTTCTAACAGCTTTTCAGTTGCTTCATCTAAAGTTTCACCTAACACGCGTGCCTTAGCATTGTCATTAACTTCAGCAAAATGATCTAGAGAAACGGCAAGCGCTAAAAATTCTCCAAGAGAATCCCATCTTAAATGATTTTCTTCAACAAATTGTTGTACGTGCTTAGGAGCAGATCCACCAGCACCCGTTTCAAATAAACCTCCACCATTCATTAATGGAACAATCGATAACATTTTTGCACTTGTTCCTAATTCTAAAATTGGGAATAAATCAGTAAGATAATCTCTAAGTACGTTTCCTGTAACAGAGATTGTATCTTCACCTTCTTTAATACGCTCTAAAGTAAAGTTGGTTGCTTCTATAGGTGAAAGGATTCTAATATCTAAACCTTCGGTATCGTGATTTGGAAGGTATTTATTCACTTTTTTAATTAACTCAGCATCATGTGCTCTATCTTTATTTAACCAGAAAACAGCAGGTGTTTGAGAGGCTTTTGCACGTGTTACTGCCAGCTTAATCCAATCTTGCACAGGCGCATCTTTAACCTGGCACATTCTCCAGATATCACCAGTTTCAACATCGTGACTTATTAAAACAGTTCCATTGGCATCAATAACTTCTACTTTACCGTTAGAAGCAATTTCGAAAGTTTTATCATGTGAACCATATTCTTCCGCTTTCTGAGCCATAAGACCAACATTTGGAACAGTTCCCATGGTTGTCGGATCAAAAGCACCATGTTTTTTACAGAAGTCTACTGTAGCTGTATAAACACCAGCATAACTACTATCTGGAATGATAGCTTTTGTGTCTTGTTGTTTACCATCTTTGTTCCACATTTGGCCAGAAGTACGAATCATTGCAGGCATAGAAGCGTCAATAATAACGTCGCTTGGTACGTGTAAGTTGGTTATACCTTTATCTGAATTTACCATAGCCAAATCCGGACCTTCGTTAAAAGCAGCGTCAATATCAGCTTGGATTTCTTTACGTTTTGCTTCTGGCAATTCTTCAAGGTTTTCTAATAGGTTTCCAAAACCATTATTTACATCAACACCAATTTTCTTAAAAGTATCAGCATGTTTTTCAAAAACAGGTTTGAAATAGGTTCTTACAGCATGACCGAAAATGATAGGGTCAGAAACCTTCATCATGGTAGCTTTCATGTGTAAAGACATTAATACCCCTTGTGCTTTGGCATCTTTTATTTCTCTTTCTAAGAAACGTAAAAGCGCTTTTTTACTCATTACAGTAGCGTCGATAATTTCTTCGGCTTGTAATGCTAAGTTATCTTTTAATACAGTAGTATTGCCTTCTGTAGCTGTATGAACTATTTTAACAGTAGTTGCAGCAGGAGTAGTGTAAGATTTTTCATTGTGTGCAAAATCTCCTTCGCTCATCGTTGCCACATGCGTTTTAGAATCTGACGACCAGGCTCCCATGCTGTGTGGGTTTTTCTTAGCGTAATTCTTAACAGCTTTTGGTGCGCGTCTGTCTGAGTTTCCTTCTCTTAATACTGGATTTACAGCACTACCTTTTACTTTGTCGTACCGAGCCTTGATTTCTTTTTCAGTATCATTTTTTGGTTCGTCTGGATAGTCTGGAAGTTTATATCCCTTAGCTTGAAGTTCTTCGATAGCAGCCTCTAATTGAGGAACTGAAGCACTAATATTAGGTAATTTAATAATATTAGCTTCTGGTTTTTTTGCTAATTCTCCTAGTTCTGTAAGTGCATCTGCTACTTTTTGTTCTTCAGTTAAATAATCTGGAAATACAGCTAAAATTCTTGCTGCTAATGAGATGTCTTTTGTTTCAATAGTTATACCTGAAGATTTGGTAAATGATTGAACTATTGGTAAAAAAGAACGTGTTGCTAAAGCTGGCGCTTCGTCTGTTTTTGTGTAAACAATCTTTGCTATTTTGGTCATAGGTTGTTAAATATAATGTGAATATGCTTAAGCTTATTTTTAAGCTGTGCAAATATACAAAATAGATAGGGTTTAGCGATTGCGAGATTGCTAGTAATTGGTGGTAAATTTTGAGAATTTCTTGGGTGGAATACTCAATTGGATGGATTTTTTATTTAATTTTTATTTTAAAGGTATTTAAAAGCCCTTCAATATTATTTTTTGAAAACTGAGCACCTTTAAGATTGTTTTCAGCAGGATTGATATTGAAATTAAAAGCTGTCGAAAAATCTGCTTTCTCAAGATTTGTGCTGTTGAAAATAGAATTCATTAAGTCGCACTGGGTAAACTCGGATTCTTTTGCTTCTGTATATGTAAAATCTACTTGATTCATTTTACAACCTGTAAAACGTGTTTTGTTGATATTCATAGCAGAAAACGAGCTAAGATTAAGATTACAATTACTAAAGCTGAAGTTTAGTAGAAATTCACTACAATCCTTAAAATTATTACCAACGAGCTTACAAGATTTAAAATTGACGTCATTAAATGTAGTATGCATTACGTTGACATTACTAAAGTTACAATCCACAAACTCACATTCTAAAAATACGTTGTTAGAAATGTCTGAATTTTCAAAATTACAGTTTGTAAAGGTGCAATAGCTGTATTCTGCTTTTGGAAGTAGGTTAGTGGTGTAGTCTTTGTTACTGTAATTTTGATCAGAAATGCTTTGTAAATTCATAAAACAAATATAGAAGAAAGTTGCTATTTGTGAGATCCTTGAAACAAGTTCAGGATGACAAGTCTTAAGCCTGGAATTATAGATAAAAACAAAAAGCCATATCACTACAGTAAAACTGTTCTGACATGGCTTCTTTTCGAAACAGTACTAACGTGACCTATTTAGCTTTCACTAACTCAGCTGTATGATTTTCATCATCATCCTTTTCAGTTCAAGTGTTCCTACTTCA
>JASBSE010000313.1 GCA_030149115.1 Winogradskyella sp.
AAAACAGATTCGCAACCATTTTTTGGTGTAGGAAAAGGCAAGGAAA
This sequence comes from Winogradskyella sp., assembly GCA_030149115.1. Lineage (GTDB taxonomy): Bacteria > Bacteroidota > Bacteroidia > Flavobacteriales > Flavobacteriaceae > Winogradskyella. Next base: position 47 of record JASBSE010000313.1, read on the forward strand.
GCCGTTTTTGGATGGCTTTGATACGTCAGGTTATTGTGGCCGGACTTTTAAAGAAAGATATAGAAACATACGGTGTGCTGCGATTAAGCGACACTGGAAAAGACTTCATAAAAAATCCACAATCGTTTATGATGGCAGAAGACCATGTATACGATGATGAGTCTGGCGATAGTATTATTACCAATACTAAAGGAGGTGGAGCAGTAGCAGACGAGCAGCTTATGACCATGCTTAAGGATTTACGCAAACGTAATGCTAAAAAGTTAGGTGTACCACCATTTGTTATTTTCCAGGATCCTTCTCTGGAAGATATGGCATTAAAGTATCCTGTAAATATTGAAGAGTTGTCTAATGTACATGGAGTAGGAGAAAGCAAAGCCAAAAAATATGGTAAAGACTTTGTAAACCTTATAGCAGATTATGTAGAGGAAAATGATATTATGAGACCAGACGATATGGTTGTAAAATCTACAGGAACCAACTCTGCGCTCAAACTTTACATTATACAAAACGTGGATAGAAAGCTACCATTAGATGATATCGCTTCTGCAAAAGGAATGGAAATGCCAGAGTTTATAGGAGAAATGGAATCCATTGTATATTCTGGCACCAAGCTAAATATTAACTACTGGATAGATGAAATTTTAGACGAAGACCAGCAAGAAGAAATCCACGACTACTTTATGGACTCTGAAAGCGATAAAATCTCTGATGCTATAGAAGAGTTTGATGGCGACTATGATGATGAAGAGTTACGTCTTTACCGCATTAAGTTTATTAGCGAAGTAGCGAATTAAACATATCATTTTGTAAAAGAATATAATTCCTCTTATCCCTTAATTGTCTGTGTGATGAGAGGAATTTTTATATTTATATAACCAGTTGACATTATGAAAAAAACGTTTATGCTTGTGATTTTTGTACTGACAATTTTAAAATTGTCTGCTCAAGATACTTTAGTT
>JASBSE010000316.1 GCA_030149115.1 Winogradskyella sp.
TAAGTACAGATGAGATTAATGAAAAAGTAGCTGACTTTTTAAAGCTTGCTCATTTAGACAAAAATGAATTAAACATTGCATATGCTTCTGATCATATGGTAGAAGATGGTGTTTTAAACTATGCTAAAAGAGAAGGTGCAGATGCTGTATCTATAATTACTCATGGTAGAACAGGTTTAAGCCACTTCTTTGGTGGTAGTATTTCAGAAGACCTAGTAAACCACTCTAATTTACCAGTAATTACATTTAAGCTTTAATAAAGAAACAGGTTAAAATATGCAGCACATCATAGATCGATTTATAAGCTATATAACTATAGATACAGAATCAGACCCTAATTCTGAAACAACTCCAAGTACCGAAAAACAATGGGATTTAGCCAATAAATTGGTTGAAGAACTCAAAGCTATTGGTATGAGTAATGTAAGCATAGATGATAATGCTTATATAATGGCGACATTACCAAGTAATGTAGATCATGATGTGCCTACTATTGGCTTTATATCGCATTTTGATACATCGCCGGATTTTACAGGAGCCAATGTAAAACCTCAAATTGTAGAAAACTATGATGGAGAGGATATTGTCTTAAATGCTGAAGAAAACATTGTTTTATCACCAGGTTATTTTGAAGACTTGTTACTTTATAAAGGGCAAACTCTAATAACTACAGATGGCACGACCCTTTTAGGTGCTGATGATAAAGCTGGTATTACAGAAATTGTAACAGCTATGGAGTACCTTATTAATCATCCAGAAATTAAACATGGAGAGATTAAAGTAGGTTTTACGCCAGATGAAGAAATTGGTAGAGGTGCTCATAAATTTGATGTTGAAAAATTTGGAGCTGATTGGGCATATACCATGGATGGTAGCCAAATTGGTGAGTTAGAATACGAAAATTTTAATGCGGCAGGTGCTAAGATAAAAGTAAAAGGAAAGATCGTACATCCTGGTTATGCTAAAGGAAAAATGATTAATTCTATGTATTATGCCACAGAATTTATTAATGCTTTACCACGTCTTGAAACACCAGAACACACTGAAGGTTACGAAGGTTTTTTTCATTTACATAAAATAGATGGTAAAGTTGAAGAGACGCTACTTCAATAT
>JASBSE010000319.1 GCA_030149115.1 Winogradskyella sp.
ATTTGGATAATTTAACTCTACGATGAGAAACAAATTGCTATATGCATAGTCGTTATTGTTTCTTAGATTAACGTAGAGATTATAATTATTTATGGTATCTGGTGCTTTAAAATTAAAGGTTGCTATTGAATCCTTATGCCACTTATCTGGAACAGACTTGTACTCATCGTACTCTGCTTTAGAGTCGCAACTTGTAATCAAAAACAAACTTACAAGCGCTATTAGTAACCCATTAGTTCTTCTTTGCATTTTGCTTTTGATTGCGATTTTTGTTACGGTTTTTGTTTCTGTTCCTATTCTTGTTACGTTTCTTTTTGGGTTTTGGATTATCGAAGCGTGTTAAACTATCTTGCCCTACAACGTTTTCAAATTCTGCTTTAGTATCTTGTATGTGTTCTGCAGCGTATTCTTCAAGGCTTGCTACTTTTTCTTTTTTCTTGTTTTTTGCAATAATCTCATTGGCTTGTTCTGTAGTAATAACATGCCAATTCATCCACTCCCCTTCGTAAGCATACCACATAAGACCTTTAAAAATATCAGTCTTTTGGCAAACTGCTGTGCCTTTTTCGGTATAGAGTTTTGTGTCGTTTTTCGGAAACGCTTTTAAAGCATCTAAATAAGCATCTAGCTCATAATTGAGGCAACATTTTAGTTTACCACACTGTCCTGCTAACTTCAAAGGGTTTAGCGATAATTGTTGATATCTAGCCGCTGAAGTACTCACAGATCTAAAATCGGTTAGCCAAGTAGAACAACACAATTCTCTTCCGCATGAGCCTATTCCTCCAAGTCTTGCTGCCTCCTGTCTAAAACCGACCTGTCGCATTTCAATCCTAGTTTTAAACTCTCTAGCAAAAACTTTTATTAGTTCTCTAAAATCTACACGCTCTTCTGCTGTATAATAAAATGTAGCCTTGCTTCCGTCTCCCTGATACTCAATGTCAGAGATTTTCATTTTAAGATTGAGATCTATCGCAAATTGACGCGCTTTAACCTTCATAGGCTCTTCTTTATCTCTAGCACTAGACCAAATGTCTATATCTTTTTGTGAAGCTTTACGGTAAATTTTTAAAACATTCTCTGAGTCTTCAATATCAATTTTTTTTCGCTTCATCTGTACACGCACCAATTCTCCGGTTAAGGTAACCATACCTATATCGTGACCAGATTTTGCTTGAGTGGCAACAATGTCACCAATACTCAAAGTAAGATTTTCAGAGTTTTTATAATATTGTTTTCTTCCGTTTTTAAAACGCACCTCTACACCTATAAAAGGTTCTTGTCCGTTTGGAAGCGACATATTTGCCAACCAGTCAAAAACAGTAAGTTTATTGCAGCTATCTGTGCCACAAGTCCCATTGTTTTTGCATCCTTTTGGCTGACCGTCTTTGCCAGTTGCGCAACTGTTACAAGCCATATAGAATTATATATTGAATTTAAGCTACTTGAGCCTAAATAAAGGATTCATAAAATTATTAATGAGTAAAGATACTATTATTTTAGTATTAGTTTGAAACAACCTGTTAGATGAATTTTATTATCTAGATATGTTTCACTGTAATAATATTCACAGGACAGGCTTTTGAAGCATTTTGACTTGGTTCTAAAATCTCATAATCTTTAGATTTTAGTGTGTAAAATCCTTTCTTTTCTTCTGCATGTAGCAACACAGATTTACCATCTTTTTTAGACATTTGAAATTGCTGCGGAGCCAACTCCACACAGTAATTACAACCAATACACTTATTACGCTGTAAGGTAATAACAACCATTAGGCTTCAACTTTATTTTCCACAATTTTATATAATTTGTCCGATGGTCTTACTCTAAAATCTAATGGAATAGTTATAGCATCTCCTTTAGTGCCTTTTTCTTGTTGTTTGTCATTGACCAGCATTTCTTTCAGCTCAAATTCTTTAGCACCAGTTGTAGGTCCTGTAATTAAAATTGTATCACCAAGCGACACATCATAAGCCTCAATCTTAAACTCTCCGATTTTAGCCTTTGGAAAATAATGTACTCCTTTACCTATATATACTTTCTTTTGGGTAGCGTGACTGCCAGAGCCTTTGCTCCACTCTCCTAACTTTTGCCCTAAATAATAACCACTCCAAAAACCTCTGTTGTATACTTTTTCTAACTCTTGCATCCAAGATATAACTTGTTCTTTAGAGTATGTGTTGTTTTCTAAACTGTCTATAGCCTCTCTATAACATTTAATTACTTTAGCTACATATTCTGGTGCTCTGCCTCTTCCTTCAATTTTTAAAACCTTAATTCCTGCATCTGCTACCTGATCTAAAAAGTCTATAGTACACAAATCTTTTGGCGACATAATATACTCATTATCCAGCTCCATTTCTACACCTGTTTCCTGATCTACAACCGTATACTTTTTTCTACAGTTTTGCTTACAAGCACCTCTGTTAGCAGAAGAATTATAGGCATGTAAACTCATATAGCATTTGCCAGATACTGCCATGCAAAGTGCTCCATGACCAAAAATTTCGATCTCCACCAACCTACCTGAGGGTCCTTTTATTTGCTCTTTTTCTATCTGCTCAGTAATGTGTTTTACCTGACGTAAACTCAACTCTCTACTTAAAACCATGGTGTCGGCAAACATCGCATAAAACTTTACAGTTTCTAAATTAGTAATGTTTATTTGAGTTGAAATATGTATCTCCATATCAAACTCTCTAGCTATAGCTATTACCGCTTGATCCATAGCTATAACCGCCGTAATATCTGCTTCCTTTGCTCGTTTTACCAACGTTTTTACGATAGACAAATCATGATCGTAAATAATTGTATTTAGTGTTAAATAAGTCCTTACATTTTTTGTTTTACAACGCCTACTTATTTCTTCTAAATCGTCTAATGTAAAATTTATTGATGCTCTGGCACGCATGTTTAACTGCTCTACTCCAAAGTATACAGAGTCTGCTCCTTTATCTAAGGCCGCCTGAAGGGATTCGAAATTTCCTGCAGGTGCCATAAGTTCTATCTTTTGCATCTCGTTGTTCTTTATTCTTAATTAAATTCTATTTCGTAATTGAGTTTATTAGACAGCGACCTAAGCTGAGATTTAGTTTTAAAGACATTAGATAATAATAATTTACTCCAACCTATTTTCTTCGAGAAATCATTAAAAGATTCTTCTCTCCAATTAAAATCCTCTTTCCAAAATTTCTTTGGCGACACATAACAGAAAGTATAATCAAAAACAAAACTAGAGTTGTTCTCACCTTTTAATATCGATAAACTATCTGGCGCCATTAAAGTGATATGATGATTAGAACACTTTTGTCTCACATCTTTAATGAGGTCTAAATAATCATCTTCTAAAGAAGAAACATCAAAGTCATTATACTCAGTATTTCCTATCTTTTGAATTGGCCTTAATTGAAGAATATCGAAACTTTCACCATTAAAATGTTTAAAGAAATCCTTGAGTTCATAAAAGTTATCTTTATTAAAAGTGTAGTTTATTCTTACTTTAAAATCATAGCTTTTTTTAAGCTCAACAAAGGCATTTAAAGCATTCTGAAATTTTTCATAGCTCGCTTTTTTCATGAAGCTTTCATAACTCTCTTTGGTTACTCCATGAAGCGAAATAGTAAACTCATTAAGTCCTGCTTTTAAAAGCGGCTCAATAGTTTCCTTAGTAAGCAAATTTGCGTTTGTAGTTATAGAAATATAGGGCACTTTGTATTGTTTACCCAATTCTACAATTCTTACTAAATTTTTATATAACGTTGGTTCTGTGCCACAGCCAATTTGTAATTTTAAAGCACGATTAAAAATCGTTCTTGCCACCTGCTCCAAATCGTCTTCTTTAAACTGCCCTTTAAGTGTTTTTACATAGTCTGCATCTGTAAAATAACACATTTTGCAGCGTAAGTTACAAGCTAATACAGGGTCTAAATTCACAGCTAAATAGCGCTTGTTGAATTTATGTAACAGATAAAGCCCTAGAAACTTAATTCTATGACTTTTTATTTTTCTGTTCAGCTGTAATAGCTTATAAATATTCATATTTATTTAGCGGTATTACTTTGTGCTTCAAAAATGTTACGTAAATCCTTTTTGTATGGTAAGTGATCAGCTCTCCCTTTTTTAAATATATCATTGCTGTTACCCTGTCCTTTACGCAGTGCTTTCTGTTCCTCGTATGGGAGTTTTATGATTTCCTGGCAATGTGAAGAACAACAGTTGTCCATTTTTTCTTTACATTCATCACATTGAATAAACAATAAATGACAAGCCTCATTTACACAATTGGTATGCGTATCTGCTGGTTTACCGCATTGGTGACAGTTTGCAATAACATCATCACTAATACGTTCTGAACGTCTTTGGTCAAACACAAAATTTTTGCCTATAAACTTATTTTCTAGACCTTCAGACTCAACCTGACGTGTGTAATTTATAATGCCGCCTTCGAGTTGAAAAACATTTTTAAATCCTTTGTGTTTGTAATAAGCACTGGCTTTTTCACAACGAATACCTCCAGTACAATACATTACTAATTTTTTATCTTCTTTATGTTCTCTTAAATCTTCTTCAATTAAATCTAAAGATTCTCTAAAGGTATCAACATCTGGAGTAACTGCATTTTTAAAGTGACCTATTTCGCTTTCGTAGTGATTTCGCATATCTACCAAAACTGTGTCAGGATCTTCAATAAGTGCATTAAATTGTTCGGCATCTACATGAATACCTTTATTAGTTACATCAAACGTATCATCGTTAAGACCATCTGCAACAATTTTATGACGCACTTTTACTTTTAATTTCAAAAAGGCAAAATTATCATGCTCTATAGCAATGTTTAATCTTACATTTTCTAAAAATGTAATAGTGTCTAAATGATTTTTGAAGGCTTCAAAATTTTCTGCCGGAACGGATAGTTGGGCATTTATACCTTCGTGGGCTACATAGATTCTACCCAAAACATCTAACTCATCCCATGCCAAAAACATGTGATTTCTAAATATTTGAGTATTGCCAATTTTGGCGTACTTATAGAAAGAGATCGTTAAGCGCTCTTTTCCCGCTTTTTCGATAAGTTCTGCTCTTTCTTTAGCACTTAAGTTATTGTACAGTTGCATGCTATACTAATTTTTAAGGTTAAAGAATTTTGTGCAAAGGTATTACTTTTAACCAACTAGAATTAAAAAAGCACCTTGATTTTGTCAAAGTGCTTTTTAAACT
>JASBSE010000158.1 GCA_030149115.1 Winogradskyella sp.
TTTGAAGAAAAGTAGTTCATGTTTACTTCCCAAGTAAAAGGGAAATTTTTTAAGATTCAACATTAATTCAATGCAAAAATAAGCTAATTATAGCAGATACTCTTAAATTCGTAATTCAAAAAATCGGCAATCCTCAATCAATTCATTATCTTTGCGTTTCTAAAATAATACCATGGTTGTTAAGCTTCACGATTTATACTTCAAACCTTTTGTTAATGCAGATGAAATTGATGTTATCGTTCAACGTATGGTGAACGAAATTGCTGCAGATATAGGAGATGAAATCCCTGTGTTTGTTGGGATAATGAATGGGTCGTTTATGTTTGTGAGCGACTTCGTGAAAAAATATCCAAATCCTTGTGAAGTCACGTTTATAAAATTAGCATCTTATGAAGGTGTTAAATCAACTGAAGATATTCAGAGACTTATTGGTTTAACGCAGGATTTGACAGGTAGAACAGTTGTTATTTTAGAAGATATAATAGACTCAGGTAATACGCTTGAAGAAGTGCATCGCATCTTTAAAAATGAAAACGTTAAACAATTAATTATTGCTACGTTGTTCTATAAACCTGAGGCTTACGATAAAGACTTTAAACTTCATTATGTAGGTAAAGAAATTCCGAATAAATTCATTGTTGGCTACGGCTTAGACTATGATGGTTTGGGAAGAGATTTACCAAATGTATACCAATTAAAAACAACACAACACATGACAAACATCGTGCTATTTGGCCCTCCAGGTGCAGGTAAAGGAACACAAGCTAACTTCTTAAAAGAAAAATACGATTTAGTACATATCTCTACTGGAGATGTCTTTAGATACAACATTAAAAACGAAACAGCTCTGGGTATGCTAGCCAAGTCTTATATGGATAAAGGTGAGCTGGTACCAGATCAGGTGACGATTGATATGCTGAACAAAGAGGTAGAAAAGAATGCCGATGCTAACGGATTTATTTTTGATGGTTTCCCTAGAACAAACGCACAAGCTAAAGCATTAGATGAATTAATGGATAGCAAAGATTCTCAAATTAATGCTATGGTAGCCTTAGAAGTAGATGATGAGGTGTTAGTAGAACGTTTATTAAAGCGTGGTGAAACTAGTGGAAGAGCCGACGATGCAGACGAAAGTATCATTAGAAACCGTATTAAAGAATACTACGATAAAACAGCAATATTAAAGGATTACTATTCTGCACAAGACAAATATTACGGTGTTGATGGTGTAGGTAGCATTGAAGATATTACAGAACGTTTGAGTGCTGTGATTGATAAATTGTAATTGTCATTCCTGCGAAAGCAGGAATCTTATAATTATAAGCTCTATTTTAATTTAAAAGATTCCCACTTTCGTGGGAAGTAAGTATGACTGAAGGAAATTTTGTAGACTACGTGAAAATGCATGTTGCTTCCGGTAATGGAGGTAAAGGTTCTGCGCATTTACATCGTGAAAAATATATAGCTAAGGGTGGACCTGATGGAGGTGATGGTGGTCGTGGAGGCCATGTTATCATAAGAGGAAACGAAAATTTATGGACGCTTTTGCACTTAAAGTTTAAGCGACACATTAGAGCTGGGCATGGTGAGCATGGTAGTTCTGGTAGAAGTACTGGAGCTGATGGTGAAGATGCTATTATCGAAGTGCCTCTTGGAACTGTAATCAGAGATACAGAAACCAATATTGTCCTTTTTGAAATCAC
>JASBSE010000328.1 GCA_030149115.1 Winogradskyella sp.
AACGTTTGAAGAAACAGTATTAAAAAGTGATAAACCAGTAATGGTAGATTTTTGGGCAGCTTGGTGTGGACCATGTCGTATGGTTGGGCCAATCATTGACGAAATCTCTTCTGAGTACGAAGGTAAAGCTGTAGTTGGTAAAGTAGATGTAGACGCTAACCAAGAGTTTGCGGCTAAGTATGGTGTAAGAAACATACCTACGGTTTTAGTATTTCAAAATGGTGAAGTAGTAGGTCGTCAAGTAGGTGTAGCTCCTAAAAACGCTTATGCAGAAGCAATCGACGCACTTTTATAAATATACTTTCAAAAAGAAATGATAAAAGGTTTGTCTTTAAGGCAAACCTTTTTTAGTTTCGATAATTGATGGATTTACAGTTAGAACTTAATAAAGCAGGTGGTTTTAAAAACCTAGAACTTTTAGCAAAGCAAGTTGTTGAAGGTTTTATCGCGGGTATGCACAAAAGCCCTTTTCATGGCTTTTCGGCAGAGTTTGCAGAGCATAAGATTTACAATCAAGGTGAAACCACCAAACATATTGACTGGAAGCTTTTTGCCAAAACAGATAGATTGTATACAAAGCGATATGATGAAGAGACCAATTTAAGGTGTCATCTCATCTTGGATAATAGTACCTCTATGCATTATCCAGAATCTGCAGGAACCACAATAGATAATCTTAACAAATCTGCTTTTTCTGCTTTAGCTTGTGCAGCTTTAATGCACATATTAAAAAAACAGCGTGATGCCGTTGGTTTAAGTATTTATAGTGATGCTTACGATTTTTATGCACCGGAAAAAGGGAGTGAGCGTCATCATCAAATGTTGCTAAGTAAACTGAGTGAAGCAGTAGTGTTAAAACCAGAATCAAAGAGTACGGAAACATATACGTATTTGCATCAAATAGCAGAAAAAATTCATAGGAGGTCTTTGATTTTTGTGTTTACAGATATGTTTCAAACGTCTGAAGACGACGAAAAGTTGTTTGAAGCACTCAGACACCTTAAGCATAACAAACACGAAGTCGTATTGTTTCATGTATTTGATAAGGAAAAAGAATTAACGTTTGAATTTGATAATAGGCCCAAACGTTTTATTGATGTTGAAACTGGCGATCACATCAATTTATATCCAGATAACATAAAAGATAACTACAAAAGCGCCGTAAGTACTTATTTCAAATCCTTGAAATTAAAATGTGGTCAATACCGAATTAAGTATGTAGAGGCTGATATAAGAAAAGGTTTTAATCAGATATTAACCACTTATATGATTGAGCGTCAAAAATTTGTTTAAAAGGAATAAATATTTTTTTATTTTTTGTTTGCGGAATTAAAAAGACAGTGTATATTTGCCCTCGCAATTATGCAACGGTCTGGTAGTTCAGTTG
>JASBSE010000336.1 GCA_030149115.1 Winogradskyella sp.
AATTTAAAATGGCAAGATATACTGGTCCTAAAACTAAAATAGCTCGTAAATTCGGTCAAGCTATCTTCGGAGACGACAAAGCCTTCGAAAAAAGAAACTACCCTCCAGGTCAACATGGTAACAACAGAAGACGAGGAAAAAAATCTGAATACGCAATCCAGTTAATGGAAAAGCAAAAAGCAAAATATACTTATGGTATATTAGAGCGTCAGTTCAGAAACATGTTTAAAAGAGCAACTGCAGCTCAAGGTATTACTGGTGAAGTTTTATTACAATTATGTGAATCTCGTTTAGACAACGTGGTTTTCAGAATGGGTATTGCTCCAACTAGAAGTGCTGCAAGACAATTAGTATCTCACAGACACATTACAGTAAATGGTGAAAAGGTAAACGTTCCTTCTTACCAATTAAAGGCTGGTGATGTTGTTGGTGTAAGAGAAAAATCTAAATCTTTAGAAACTATACAAGCTTCATTATCTAACTCTAGCAGTGTTTATGAGTGGATAACTTGGAATAACGATACTATGCAAGGAACTTATGTTTCTGTACCTGCAAGAATCCAAATTCCTGAGCAAATCAACGAGCAGTTCATCGTCGAACTTTACTCTAAATAATAAATTAATCACATTGGTATTTGTCCAAAGGGTTTATTTGTCTTCTTCAAACTTATAAACCGCGCAACCAAATAACAATTAAAACGAAGAATAAAATGGCAATATTAAATTTTCAGAAACCGGACAAAGTAATCATGATTGATTCTACTGATTTCGAAGGTAAGTTCGAATTCAGACCTCTAGAACCAGGATACGGATTAACAGTAGGTAATGCTTTACGTAGAGTATTATTATCTTCTCTAGAAGGTTTCGCAATCACTTCTGTTAGAATAGAAGGTGTAGATCATGAGTTTTCTACAATTTCTGGAGTAGTAGAAGATGTAACTGAAATGATATTAAACTTAAAGCAGGTAAACTTTAAGCGTCAGATAGATGAAGTAGATAACGAAACAGTTACTATTTCTATCTCTGGACAAGAGCAAATCACTGCTGGTGATTTCCAAAAGTTTATTTCAGGTTTCCAAGTATTAAATACAGATTTAGTTATCTGTAACTTAGATCCTAAAGTAAATATCAATATGGAGATAACAATAGAAAAAGGTAGAGGTTATGTTCCTGCAGAAGAAAACAAAAAAGCTTCTGCACCGATGGGAACAATCTTTACAGATTCTATATACACTCCGATCAAAAATGTTAAGTATAGCATCGAGAACTTCCGTGTTGAGCAGAAGACAGATTACGAAAAGTTAGTTTTCGAAATCTTAACAGATGGTTCTATCCATCCTAAGGATGCTTTAACTGAAGCAGCAAAAATATTAATCCACCACTTCATGTTGTTCTCAGATGAGCGTATAACATTAGAAGCTGATGAGATTGCACAAACAGAAACTTATGATGAAGAATCACTTCACATGAGACAGTTATTGAAGACAAAATTAGTTGATATGGATCTTTCTGTACGTGCGCTTAACTGTTTAAAGGCTGCTGAAGTAGATACTTTAGGTGATTTAGTATCATTCAACAAAAACGATTTAATGAAATTCAGAAACTTTGGTAAGAAGTCTTTAACTGAGCTTGAAGAATTAGTGAGCGTTAAAGGTCTTAACTTTGGTATGGATTTAAGTAAATACAAATTAGATAAAGACTAATTATAATTAATTATTAATCATATTTTGCTCCTCTAAAAATGAGTTTGGTAGCAAGATGATAAAACAAAAGTCATGAGACACGGAAAAAAATTCAATCATTTAGGAAGACAGTCTGCACACAGAAAGTCAATGTTAGCTAATATGGCATGTTCTTTAATAGAGCATAAGCGTATTAACACAACAACTGCTAAGGCTAAAGCTTTAAAACAGTTTGTAGAACCGTTAATTACAAAGTCTAAAGAAGATACTACTCACAATAGAAGAATTGTGATGTCTAGACTTAGACAAAAAGAAGCGGTTGCTGAATTGTTTAGAGATGTAGCTGCAAAAGTAGGTGATCGTCCAGGTGGTTATACACGTATCATTAAGTTAGGAAATCGTTTAGGTGATAACGCTGATATGTCTATGATAGAATTAGTAGATTACAATGAGCTTTATAATGCTGATAAGCCTGCTAAAAAATCAACTCGTAGAAGTAGAAGAGGTGGTAAGAAGAGCACAACTGCTGTTCCTCCTGTAGAAACTCAAGCTTCAAACGAAGAAGAATAATCGATGTTGATAACGATTAATAAATATAAAGGATAGACTTTTTAAGTTTATCCTTTTTTTTTGGAATTTTGTAAAACTTTTTCTGCCAATGCAGAAATCTCATAAACATTGCACATGAAATATAAACAAAGAAAAAAAGCTCTGATTCTATTAGAAGATGGTACTATTTTTTATGGTAAATCAATAGGGAAAGATGGTACAGCGTTTGGCGAAGTATGCTTTAATACTGGTACAACAGGTTATCAGGAAATTTTTACTGACCCTTCTTACTATGGTCAGCTTATGGTTACCACAAATGCGCATATTGGTAATTATGGAACCAAAGAAGATGAAATGGAGTCTGAAGATGTGAAGATAGCAGGTTTAATTTGCAAAAACTTTAGTTTTGAATACTCTCGCCCTGCAGGAGATAGTTCATTAGAAGATTTCTTTGAAAAATACAATACACTGGCCATTGCAGATGTAGATACAAGAGCTTTGGTTAGCTATATAAGAGATAACGGAGCAATGAATGCTGTTATTTCTACAGAAGTAGATGATATAGATAATCTTAAAAAGCAGTTAGCTGAACAGCCAGATATGAAAGGTTTGGAGTTGGCTTCAAAAGTATCAACTAAAGAGCCTTATTATTTTGGTGATGAAAATGCGACTTATAAAATTGCGGCTTTAGATATAGGAATTAAAAAGAATATTCTTAGAAACTTGGCTAAGCGAGATGCTTACATAAAAGTGTTTCCGTACAATTCTAAGTTTGAAGATTTAGAAGCGTTTAATCCAGATGGTTACTTCTTATCAAACGGGCCAGGAGATCCTGAGCCATTAGTAGAAGCACAAGCAGTAGCAAAAGAAATTATTGCAAGAAACAAACCACTGTTTGGTATATGTTTAGGGCATCAGGTTATAGCTCTAGCCAATGGTATTTCTACATACAAGATGCATAATGGTCATAGGGGAATAAATCATCCTGTAAAAAATCTTATTACAGGAAAAGGTGAAATTACATCCCAAAATCATGGCTTTGCTATTAATAGAGAAGAGACCGAAGCCAATGAAAATGTAGAAATAACACATGTTCATCTTAATGATGATACAGTTGCCGGAATTAAGATAAAAAATAAGAATTGCTTTTCGGTACAGTACCATCCTGAAGCAAGTCCTGGGCCAAATGATTCAGTATATTTATTTGACCAGTTTATAGAGAATATTAAAAATAATATTCTTAGAAATTTAGCCAAGCGAGATGCTTATATAAAGGTGTTTCCTTACAATTCTAAATTTGAAGATTTAGAAGCATTTAATCCAGATGGTTACTTTTTGTCAAACGGACCAGGCGATCCAGAACCATTGGTAGAAGCACAAGCAGTAGCAAAAGAAATTATTGCCAGAAATAAGCCATTATTTGGTATTTGTTTAGGACATCAAGTTATTGCTTTAGCTAACGGAATTTCTACTTATAAAATGCATAATGGACATAGAGGTATAAACCATCCGGTAAAAAATCTTATTACAGGAAAAGGTGAAATTACATCTCAAAATCATGGTTTTGCTATTAATAGAGAAGAAACCGAAGCCAATGATAATGTAGAAATAACTCATGTACATCTTAATGATAATACAGTAGCAGGCATTAAAATAAAAGACAAGAATTGTTTCTCGGTACAGTACCATCCAGAAGCAAGTCCTGGACCAAATGATTCAGTATATTTATTTGATCAGTTTATAGAGAATATTAAAAATAACTAGTAGAAAAAACGCAACAAAATTCGAGATTTGTTGCGTTTTTTTAGTTTCGAAAACATTATAGTAAATATTAATCGTAATTATGATTTTTGTTCTGTTTTACGGTCTATATTTTCGTAATTTTGGAATAATCAACAATTAAAAAATAAAGAAATGAGCATTATAGTTAATGTACACGCAAGACAAATTTTAGATTCTAGAGGTAATCCAACTGTAGAAGTAGATGTTGTAACAGAAAATGGCATTATGGGAAGAGCCGCTGTGCCTTCTGGCGCATCAACTGGTGAGCATGAGGCTGTTGAATTACGAGATGGCGGAGATACTTACATGGGAAAAGGCGTGTTGAAAGCTGTAGAAAATGTGAATTCAACTATAGCTCAAGAGTTACTTGGTATATCTGTTTTTGAACAAAATATGATAGACCAATTAATGATTGAGATTGATGGTACAAAAAATAAAAGCAACTTAGGCGCTAACGCTATACTGGGTGTTTCTCTTGCAGTTGCCAAAGCTGCCGCTAATGAATTAGGAATGCCATTATACAGATATGTTGGTGGAGTTTCTGCAAATACGCTACCATTACCTATGATGAATATCATTAACGGCGGTTCTCATAGTGATGCACCAATTGCATTTCAGGAATTTATGATTATGCCAGTAAAGGCAAAAGATTTTACACATGCTATGCAAATGGGAACAGAGATTTTCCATAATCTTAAAAAGGTATTACACGATAGAGGTCTTAGTACTGCAGTAGGTGACGAAGGTGGTTTTGCACCAAACTTAGCTGGTGGTACAGAAGATGCACTAGATTCAATAAAACTTGCAGTAGAAAAAGCAGGTTATACATTTGGAGATGACGTTAAGATAGCTCTAGACTGTGCTGCTGCTGAGTTTTATGTTGATGGTAAATATGACTACACAAAGTTTGAAGGCGAATCAGGTAAAGTAAGAACATCTGCAGAGCAAGCTGATTACTTGGCTGAACTAGCTTCAAAATATCCGATTATTTCAATTGAAGACGGAATGGATGAAAACGATTGGGATGGGTGGAAAGTTTTGACAGACAAGATAGGAGATAAAGTACAGTTAGTTGGTGACGATTTATTTGTAACCAATGTAGAACGTTTATCTCGTGGTATTGAAAACGGAATAGCAAATTCTATCTTAATTAAGGTAAACCAAATTGGTACTTTGTCTGAAACTATTTCTGCAGTAAATATGGCGCACAATGCTGGTTACACATCGGTAATGTCACATAGATCTGGTGAAACTGAAGATAATACTATTGCAGATTTAGCAGTAGCATTAAACACAGGTCAGATTAAAACAGGTTCAGCGTCGCGTAGTGATCGTATGGCAAAATACAATCAATTATTACGTATTGAAGAAGAGCTAGGTGATGTAGCATATTTTCCTCAAGAAAATGCGTTTAAAGTGAAATAACATTCTTAAAATACATTTATGTATTTGAAAAGCCTATCTATTTATATGGATAGGTTTTTTTGTGCTTTTCAATTAGAAAATAGTAGTCTGAATAGTACCAGAAAGTGAATGAAAATTATTTCTTTTTTTCTATTGATTTCAAGAATACCCAAATTGTTAAAACGATTGTAAATTGACTTCCGAAATCGTTTGATATTTTGTAAATTAGCAATCCTTAAAAATTCACAAAAACAAGTAAAAAAATATGTCAGATAAAGCTACCTTAGAAATTAATGGTGAAAAGTATGAACTACCACTAAAAGTAGGAACTGAGAAAGAAGTTGCCATTGATATAAAAACCTTAAGAAATGCAACAGGAGGTGTTATTACCTTAGATCCTGGATATAAAAATACAGGAAGTTGCGAAAGTGCCATAACCTTCTTAGATGGTGAAAAAGGAATACTTAGGTACAGAGGCTATTCTATTGAAGAATTAGCTGAAAAAGCTGACTTTTTAGAAGTTGTATACTTATTGATTTTTGGTGAATTACCAACACAAGAGCAATTAGACAAATTTTCAAAAGATATTAAAGAAGAGTCTGTTGTAGATGACGATGTTAAAAAGATATTAGATGCTTTTCCTAAGTCTGCACATCCAATGGGTGTATTGTCTTCTTTAACAAGTGCTTTAACCGCATTTTATCCATCTTCTGTTGATGTAAATTCAGAAGAGGCCATGTATAATGCTATTGTTAGAATCTTAGCAAAGTTTCCGATTCTTGTGGCTTGGACAATGCGCAAAAAACACGGTTTACCATTAGATTATGGTGACAAAAATTTAGGTTACGTAGAAAACGTGCTTAAAATGATGTTTAAAAGACCAGATAGCGAGTATGAACAAAACCCAATTTTAGTTAATGCTTTAGACAAACTTTTAATTCTACATGCAGATCATGAGCAAAATTGCTCGGCTTCAACAGTAAGAATTGCAGGTTCTTCTCATGCAGGTTTATTTGTGTCCTTAGCATCTGGTATTTCTGCACTTTGGGGACCATTACATGGTGGTGCTAACCAAGCGGTACTAGAAATGTTAGAAGCTATTAAGGCTGATGGAGGAGATACTAAGAAATACATGGCAAAAGCAAAAGATAAAGAAGATCCTTTCCGTCTAATGGGCTTTGGTCACCGCGTGTATAAAAACTTCGACCCTAGAGCAAGAATAATTAAAAAAGCGGCAGATGAAGTATTAGGAGATTTAGGTGTAGAAGATCCTATTTTAGATATAGCTAAAGGACTTGAAAAAGAAGCGTTAGAAGACCAATATTTTGTAGATAGAAAATTATATCCTAATGTAGATTTCTATTCAGGTATCATCTACAGAGCGATGGGTATTCCTGTTGAGATGTTCACGGTTATGTTTGCACTTGGTCGTTTACCAGGTTGGATAGCACAATGGAGAGAAATGCGCATGCGTAAAGAGCCAATTGGACGTCCTAGACAATTATATATTGGTGAGACATACAGAGAGTTTAAAACCATTGATAAAAGATAATTTATCGAATTAAAAAAGCAAAAAGCTTCATAAACCTATGAAGCTTTTTTGTTTTTGGATATATAATAAGTATTCTCATGAAATTAAACATCAAAAACGAAACGTCTCGTCTTAGAGCTGTTATCTTAGGAATAGCACAGAGTAATGGACCAGTGCCTTCAATTGAAGAAGCTTATGATCCAAAATCATTAGAGCATATAAAGGCAGGAACTTATCCAACTGAAGAAGATATGGTCGCTGAAATGGATGCGGTTGCTAAGGTATTTGAAAAATATGATGTTAAAGTTTACAGACCGAACATTATTAAAGAATGTAATCAAATCTTCACTAGAGATATTGGTTTTGTAATAGATGATGTTTTTATTAAAGCAAATATACTACCTGATAGAGAAGAGGAGTTAAATGCTATTCAATATATTATTGATGAAATAGATAAAGATAAAGTAACGCGACCTCCAGAAGAAGTACATATTGAAGGTGGTGATGTTATTGTTTGGAACGATCATATTTTTATTGGTACATATAGAGGTGAAGATTACTCAGATTATATTGTTGCTAGAACTAACCAGGCAGGTGTAGATTATATAGCAAACAAGTTTCCTAATAAAACAGTAAAGAGTTTTAACCTTAGAAAATCGCAAACTAATGCTATGGAAAATGCATTGCATCTAGACTGTTGTTTTCAGCCTATTGGAAAAAATAAAGCGATATTACATAAAAACGGATTTCTAGAGAAAGATGAATACGAATGGCTTGTAGATTTCTTTGGAAAGGATAA
>JASBSE010000340.1 GCA_030149115.1 Winogradskyella sp.
TGTTGTTCCATTTTTGGTTGAAGAAATGTTAAAGAGTAATGGTGGAATTTACACTAAAAAAGCAGACTGGAGTCCTTATGCGGTCGAAGATGGTTTATTAATAACTGGACAAAATCCTGCATCTTCAGAACCAGTTGCCGAACTATTACTAGAAAAGTTAAAGTAAAAACTACTCACAACAACGTGTATAAGTAATAGCGACTTGGTTTTTTAATTCAAGTCGCTATTCTTTTTTATTTTGTAAATTACTTTCCAAAAGTGATCGCAAAAATTTCGCTAATACTCATACACAAATACGTTAAAAAGAATAACTAAAAGCTCGCCTTTTTTACTATTAGTAACAAGTTATTCAAATCTAATATTAATGTTTGAACATTATATATTGATTTAATTTATCTCAGGCAAAACCAAAATTGTGCTGGTTGACACTACCTATGTTTTTAATTTTCGTTTACTAAAAAAACTCTTAGTAACCATTAATGACCCTTTAAATTAATAACTGTTTTTGATGGTAGCTACTTATGGTCTTAACTTAATACAAAGTGCTAGTAACTGTCCATGTACCGAAGGTAGCAATCAGAGTTATTATAGATTATAAAATGCTATTGGTTGGCGCTACCAGCATTAGATAAATATACCAAGCTACTATTTAAAACATCATAAAAAGGTATTTCACCTCGACTATTTGGAGCTAAATTTTGGATTGGCAGATATCTGTAACCTAATGTTTCAATTAGTTTTTTAATATCTCCTTTAGTGGCTGGCTTCTTATCCTCAGGTGTTAAAATTGTTATCAATTTTTCAGCAAGTATTGAACCAGCAGCCGCATTACCAATGCCAGCTAAGTTAATTTTTTCTGAAGCTTTTGGTTGTTCGGCTGTATCAGGCAAAGTCTCTTTTGCTAAAATAGTTGAACTATTTGTTTTCCTAGCATGAAAATCCTTGGAACGACAAGTATTACTGCAATACTTCTGAACTCTTCGTCTCTTGGGCTCGAATTCTTTGTAACAGTATTTACAGATGTAATACTTAGTATCTTTCATTTTGCATAAAATAAACGTTTGTTTTACGTAAAATAGCAATTTTTCTATTAACTTTTGTTATTAAGTGTTGTTAAATCCATACCAAAAACCGTATTCAAGAGATAAATATCTACTTCTTTTTCTGTTAACAATGGGATTTTGTTTTTTTTGGTTGCTATTTTTTTTGTCTTCTTATTTCTTATAGTATCGAGTTGCTTTTCATCTATATTTATCTTTGGCTTTGGCGGAGGATATCCAAAAACACGTTCAAGATCAACCTTTAATTTCCATTCTCCAAAGTGTTCTTGAATTTCCTTTTTATGTGCTACCAAAACACGATGCTGCATATCTAAAGCATTTTGTATTGCTGGTACATAGTTAACAGTTTCAAACCTAGCATATGTTTTTACTAGTTCTGTCAATCTTATGTAGGTATCTAGTTCAGTAAAATAATTATCTATTAAAAAACTTAATGCATTTTTCTCTTCAAAAGATTTCATTTTAAGTAGTTCAAAAACATTAAGCTTTAATTCTCTTTCTTTTGATAATAATGCTATGGATCTAAAACCACTTGTGATATATTTTGGTTCACCACTGCTACTTATATGTACAAGATTACTAGTCATTCTTATCTCATCCAATACTCTTAACTCTTCACCTGATTGCTGTTCAAGTAATTTTCTAGATATATAGAATATAATATTACAGTTAACTCGTTTTAATAATATTTCCATACTATTATTCATAGTTATGACTTCAATAATTTAGAATAGTCCTCTGGTAATTCTGCATCAATGTCTCTTAGATATTTATTCAATGCCGCCATGGTTGTATGACCCGTTATATCCATTAGCTTACTTTTAGCTTCATTTGTGGATAGATTCTTTCTTAAAGCTCGATAAAGTTTTGTAATAAAAGTGTGTCTAAAACTGTAAAGCCCATAGTTCTCATTATACCCAAATTGATCTTTAATGACCTTTTTGAAGCGTTTGCTGAAATAATCTCTTCGATTAATCAGTTTGGCATCCCAAGTACCACCAATCCCCTCAGGTGTAAATAATAGATCATTTTCATTTAGGTGAGTGATATCAGGAATTGCTTTGATTAATATATCTGGTATAATTTTGGTTTTAAGAACTTTATTTTTGGCTTGAAAACGTAGTTTGCGTTCTTCAATATCGATGTCTTTAATCCTTAATCTACAAACTTCAATTGGTCTTAGCATATTGTAGGATATAAACTTTATATAAAGCAATAAAAGTTTGTCGTTGTTTTCAAGGTAATTGAATATAGACTCTTGTTCCTTTGGTGAATATGTTTTATGTCGTTTGGGCTTCGATCTAATCGTTTTTATCTGGCTAATGAAATTTTTAGTAATTATTTCATTGTCCTCAAGTACTTGAAAAATACTGCTCAAAACCGTACGGTAGTTATTACGATTTCTTGGTGATGTACTTAATTGCATATGATTTAGAAACTCAACAACCATTTTTTTATTTATCTGGTTGATGTCAGCAACCGTTTCATAGTGGTTGAGCAACCACTTTTGAAATTGGTTGATACGGCTCTTATAATCACTAAGTGTAGTAGTACTCACAATATTGGTCTTTAATAGAATGGCTTTATCAAACGCCTCTTTTACTGAAACAATGTTGTTAGCTGGTTTTGGCTTAATAATATTTACCTCTTCAACCAAAGATTCTGGTTGCTCTTTTTCTATATTATTTGGTTGAACAGTTTTTGGGTTTTGTTTGTTCTTATGCAACTCTGTATTATCTTGAAATGGACTATAACCCTCTTTTAATAGTTTTAAAAGACGTTTCCTATACAGGTTTAAAGCAGTGTAACGCTCAGTCTTGGTCTTAAAACGGTTAGTCTTGCCATAAATATTCTTCATCCGTTGAAGTTTGCCTGTTTCTGGATTACGATACGAGAAATAAACGTACCAACGTTTGGTAAGGTCCCCGTGGGCATCGAAGATTTTTGGTTCTGAAAATTTAGTAGTGTGTTCCAAATCGTGTTCTAAAACGTGTTCATTTTGACACTCTAAGGTAACCAATTTGTAAATAGTTTGCATAAAAAAACGGTTTAGAGTGAACTAAACCGTTGATTTTGTTGCGATTTTTACTTAGTAGCGGGAACTGGACTCGAACCAGTGACCTTCGGGTTATGAGCCCGACGAGCTACCTACTGCTCTATCCCGCGATATTGGACTGCAAATATACAATGCTTTTTAGATTTGACAAGTTTTAATCAAAAAAAAACACTCAAATAATTTCTGAGTGCTTTTCATATCATATCATGGCTAGAAATAATTCTTAATTGTCATCGTCCTCATCTTCGGAATCCAAAGTTGCCAACGCACCTTTCATATTTACTTCATCTAAATCAAAATCAACAATATTTGGTAATTTATCCTTTAGAGCTGCATAATTTCCTTTAAAACCATTATTACTTAATAGTAAGGTTTTAAGATTTGATAGTTGCGCTAATTCACCAGGTAAATTTCCATAAAATGCATTATTAGAAAGTACTAACTCTTCTAACTGAGTTAATTCACCTATAGTAGTTGGGATGGTTCCCAATAAACTATTATCAAATAAACTCAATACTTTTAGTGATTTAAGATTAGATATACTTGTCGGCAATTTCCCCATCAATTGGTTACTGCTTAAAATTAAACTTTCCAATTTTGTTAAATCACCTATAGAACTTGGAATTTCACCACCAAAGTTGTTATTATACAACTCTAATGTTTTAAGATTTTCCATTCGACCTATATCTGATGGTAAAGTACCAGAAAAATTATTTGAGAACAACTGAAGCGTTTCTAACTTAGTCATACTCGTTAGTGTCTTTGGTAATTCACCTTCTAATTTATTGAATGCCAAATTCAAATCTTTTAGCGAGGTTAGCTGAGATATTTCATCAGGTAATCTACCGGAAAGATTATTGAAACTCAGATTAATTGCAACTACTTCATCGTTCTCAATGGTTAAACCATACCAGTCTGTTAATGGTTGATCTAAATCCCAAGACGTATTCCAGGCATCACCATTGGTTGCGTTATAAAGTGCTACTAGTGCGTCTTTTTGTCTTTGAGAAACGTTGGCATATGTAAAAACAGAAAGCAAGCAACATAGTAGGGTTAGTTTTAAAGTTTTCATAATAGCTAGATTTTGTGGAGGGGCACATAAACTATTCGAAAATAGGCACTTATACCTTAAACTGCAAATTTTTTCGATGAACTACACAATTTAAAATATTAAATAACTGATTTACAGTATTTTAGGTTTTTGTTTATTGTTCTAAACTCTCAACTTGAAAATTTACTATTTGTTGTTGCTCTGTAATCACAGAAATCTGAATAGGATTGCAGCAAATTTCACAATCCTCAATGTAAGTTTGCTGGTTTTGGGACACATCTACAAGCATAGATATTTGTTCCCAACAGTAAGGACATTGAAAAAAGTGCTCTTCCATTCTTTAGCTGTTTTTAGAATTGAACATTCAGCAACTCACCACTAATTTGAAGCAACGTCAACTCAGCCAATTTTGCATCGTATTTTGCTTGGCTTCGGCTTAATTCTGCGTTCAACAAATTGATTTGGGCCTGTCTAAATTCAATTGAATTGACTTGCCCAATTTTGAATTTTTCCTGGGTTCTATCAAAGTTATTCTGAGCTGTGATTATATTCTTCTCTTGAATATTATAGATATCAAGCTTGTTCATATAATCATCCCACGCATTATTGAAATCGCGCTCAATGCTCAATAGGATATTTTCTTTTTGAAGTTGTTGTGTTTCAAGATTAATCTTTGCATTTCTTACTCTGTTGATGGTTGCTCCTCCATCAAACAAATTCCAACTTAAATTAATACCGCCTGATAATCCTGTATTAGTCGATGTGGTTAAAAACGATGCTGCGTTGTTGTTGTTTTTGTTCCAGCCGTAAGAACCCGTTAAACCTATAGTTGGTAGATATGCCGATTGACCAGAATTAATATCTAACTTACTTATTGCAATGTTTTTTTCGGTTTGAAGTAAAGCCACATTTCGACGTTTTGCCTGCTGAAATAAGCTATCCTTTTGAAATTGTAATGTAAAGTCCACTTCGGTTTCTACATTGTAATCTTCTATAAATGTTTCACCTAACACCAATTTCAAATCACGCTTTGCGTTTTTTAATTGTTGCTTTGTATTGATGATATTGATACTATCGTTATTGATATCTACTTCAGCATTTAAAACTTCGAGCTTTGTGTTTTGTCCATACTCAAATTGATATTCAGCTCTAACCAATCGGTCTTTAGTAACACCTAGAGTCTCCTCTAAAGTGCTTAAATTATCAGACAATTGCGCCACATTGTAGTACACCGAAAACATTTGAATAATTGTATTTTCAATAGTCTCTCTTGCTTGTAACTCGGTTAGTTGATACTGTTCCTTCAAACGTTTGTAATTGTAGCGTCTACCTAAACCATCAAATAAGGTGTAGTTAAGGTTAACGCTAGCGTTATATCTTGAGCTTTCTGCCCCATTTAAAACAGTAACTTCTCCATTTGAAAATTCAGCCTCAGTATTATCTAAATTGTAGGTAGCACCAGCGTTACCCGTAACAGTTGGCAGATAACCTGAGTTTAAAATACTCGTATTATTCTCTGCAATAGCAACATCATTCTTGGCGATTTGTACACCATAATTATTTTCTAACGCTTTAGAAACAGCTTCTTCTTTTGTTAGTACATTTTGGGCTTGTAGATTTACGGAACATAAAACGCCCAAGACAATCAATATCTTCTTAGTGATCTTCATTACCTTCATTTTTTTCTTTGATAGCGCGTTCTACTTCCTCTTTTGTGACATCATTACCTGTAGCCAACCATTTGGTATTCTTCTTAATGTTATTGCTGAATGACAAGAATAACGGTAACACCAACAAGGTTAAAATGGTTGCATAAGCAATACCAAAGGAAATGGAAATTGCCATTGGTTTTAAAAACTGAGCTTGTCTACTTTTTTCTAATAATAATGGCGCCAAACCTGCAATAGTGGTTAGTGACGTTAAGAAAATAGCTCTAAAACGCGATTTACCAGCTTCGGAAAGTGCCTCGTCAAATTTCATACCTTCTTTTAGATTACTGTTAAATTTTCCAATGAGCACCAATCCGTCATTGACCATAATACCAATTAAAGCGATGATTCCTAAAAGGGATAAAACATTTACTTGAAAATCTAGTAACCAATGTCCCCAAGCAACAGCTGTTAAACTGAATGGAATTAACAAAATCAATAATAACGGTTGTGAATAACTTCTAAACGTAAACGCTATAGTAATATAAATTAATAGTAAAATAATTGGACCTGCTATTGCCAAAGAGCTTGTTAGTTTACCAGCTTCTCTATTCTGACCTTCATAAGAAGCGTTAATTGTAGGATACTTAGACTGTAATTGAGGTATAAACTCTGTTCTTATATCATCAATAACATCCGTTGCACTCGTACTTGGACCTTTCAAGTCTGCATAAACCTGAATTTCACGCTTACCTTCTAAGTGATTAATAGCCACATCACCACGCTCAATACTATATGTTGCAATATCCTTTAGAGTTACACGTTCACCAGTAGGTGTTACGATACGCATATCGTCTAAATCGTTAATAGAACTTCGGTTGTTTTTATCGTAACGTACCCAAACTCTAATTTCGTCTTGTCCTCTTTGGAAACGTTGAGCCTGAGCACCAAAAAATCCTGAACGCACCTGAGACATTACACTTCTTAAGTCTAAACCAAGTAAGTACGCACTTTCTTTAAGTTCTAAGCGTATTTCCTTAATTCCTGCTGGGTCATTGTCTCCAATATCTTTCAATAAGGGATTAGACTGCATGTATTTTTTGAGTTCGTCTTTAGATGCTTTTAGTTCTTCAATATTATTACTTAGTAAGGATACTGAAACCGGATTACCACCAAAGTTTCCACCAGAACCATAGATTAATCGCTCTGTCCCAATTACTGGTCCAACCAACTCCTCTAAACGGTTAGTGATTAAATCTGCCTTTATAGCATCTGGTCGTTCTTCACCAGGTAATAAGTTGATTCTTAAGTTAGCCGAAGAACTACTATTTATGGATACTATAGTATTTTCAAACAGTTGCTTGTCTGTGCCTTTTAAGTATTTTTCCGTAAGCTCTTGGTTAACGATGAATGATTTTTCTTCAATCATTGAAATTATAGAATCAGTAATTTTCTCATTTGTACCAGCAGGCATTACCAATTCTATATTTGCCGAATCACTCGCAATTCTTGGAAAAAGAGTTACACCTATTATACCTCCACCAAGTGAGCCAAAAGTTAACACCAATAAGGTTACAAAAATTCCAAGAGCAAAAAGCTTAAACTCCATAATGAAATTTAGCGTAGGTGCATAGACTCTATCCCTTAGAAAAGACATTAGACGGTCTCCTGCACGATTAATACCTCTCATAAATGCAAAAAACCCATTGGATGATTTTTTACTATGCAAATCTTCCTTTTTAACTCTTAAAGCTTTTGAATGAGCTAAATGGGCAGGAAGTATTACCAATGCTTCAAATAACGAGACTACTAAAGTTAAAATTACAATAACCGCAACCTCACTAAAGAATTCTCCTATTCGACTTTCTAAAAAGAAAAAAAGCGAAAACGCTAAAACTGTTGTGGTAATAGCTGAAACAACTGGCGGAATTACCTCTAAAGTACCATCTATTGCAGCTTGAACAGGTTTTTTTCCTT
Source organism: Winogradskyella sp. (assembly GCA_030149115.1). Classification (GTDB taxonomy): domain Bacteria; phylum Bacteroidota; class Bacteroidia; order Flavobacteriales; family Flavobacteriaceae; genus Winogradskyella. The sequence goes on from JASBSE010000340.1 coordinate 7,795, forward strand.
TTTCATAATGCTGATAAATATTTTCGGCAATAACAATACCATCATCAACCAAAATACCAATTACTATAATCATTCCGAAGAGTGATAGTACATTAATGGTTACATCAAACTGACCTGCAAAAATAAACATCCCTAAGAATGAAATAGGCAACCCAAAAGCAACCCATAATGCTAATCTCGTATTCAAGAAAACAGACAAAAACAAAAGTACTAATAACATACCTACAACAGCATTTTCTGCTAAAAGCTGAGTTCTTTGGTTTAGTGTAATGGATAAATCTCGAACAACACTAAGATGAACATTTGTGTACTTCTCATTGTACTCTTCAATGTATTCTTTTACCTTATCTGCAGAGCTTATTAAATCCTCATTATTGGTACTTGTAATTGAGATGTTAACTGCTAATTCTTGATTAAAATAAGTAGCATTAGGTGTTTCTGAAAAACGGTCTCTTATAGTTGCAACATCTTTAAGGCGAACAACTTTTCCGTCGGTTGATGCCTTTATAATAATATTTGATAATTCCTTTCCGTAGTATTCTCTATTATTGGCTCTAATTAAATACTCTTCAGCTACGGTTTTTACATTTCCGCCTGTTACTAGAATATTTGAACTACCAACAGCTGAAGCCACATCATTAAAGGTTAAATCATAAGCTAATAAATCTATTTCATTAACTGCGATTTCAATTTCCTCATCAGGAAACCCAGATAATTCAATTTGAGAGATACCATCTATAGCCCTTAAATCTGTTTCTACTTGGCGTGCTAATTGCTTTAATGTTTTCAGTGGTATATCTTTACCACTAATAGCAAATGATATCGTTTCACGAACAGCTTCTTGCTTGGAAACCACAAGAGGTTCCATATCAGCAGGAAATGATGGTACTCTATCCACTGCGTTTTTTACCTCAAGAAGCATAAAGTCTAAACTTTCGCCTTTTTCAATTTCAACTGTAATTACACCACTGTTTTCTTGCGAGGTTGAAGTTACTCTATCTATACCTTTCAGTCCTTTTAAATTATCTTCTATTTGAAGTACAATTCCCTCTTCAATTTCTTGTGGTGAAGCACCAGGGTAGGTAATAGCTACAGTAATTATCTTAGATTCGGTTAAAGGAAAAAATGAAGACTTTAAAGAAAAAGCACCAATGATACCAAAAACTATAAAAGCTAATATAAAGACATTAACCGCAACGTGGTATCTTATAAAATATTCAATTATTTTTCTCATTACTCGGCAGAATCTGTTGTTGCAGCTTTAACTTGCATACCTGCATAAGCACCAGGTACGGGTTTTCTTAAAATGATAGTTCCATTTGGTACATCTTTTAAAACCACAGTAGCATCAGAAAAATGCGCAGGCTTTACAGGAATTACATCCAAAAGACTATCCTTAACCACGTAAATTTCTTGGCTGTCCAATAACAAGTTTCTATCAATTTCTATAGCATCATCCACTTTTTCGGCATTAAGGTTTGCCTCTAAGTACATTCCTTCTTTTAAATCATCATGCTTTACTTCTACAAAAGCGGTAATAGTTTGGGTGGTAGCATCAATACTTCCGTTAACTCTAGATACTGTTCCTTGGTACGTTTTTGTTTTTTCTAAATTGGTGAGTGTTACTGCTTCACCTTCCTTTAGTACATCTGCATAAGATTTGCTCACAGCTACCTGCATTTCGTAAACCGATGGATTAATAAATTCACCTAATTTTTGTCCACTTCTTACAAGTGTACCTTCTGTAACTAAAGCTTCGGTTAGTATGCCTGCAAAAGGTGCTGAGATTCTATATTTAGCTAAACGTTGTTCTAAATTTTTTACGTTGTAATAAGCACTTACTATACCACGACCTGTTATAAAATAGTTTTCCTTTTCACCCGAAATTTCTGGTAGTTGTGGTGTGCTTTTATTTAAATCAAAATCATTAAGATAAGCCTGCCATTTAGGATAAACATCCGTAAAATCTAATCTTAAGTCTGGCATAATTGCTGCAATACTATTGTAAAGATTACTCTTTGCAGATTGTACACTTGCATAATATTCTGAAGCATCCAAACGAATAAGTGTTTCGCCTTGATTAAATTTTTGACCAGCTTTAAAAAGCTTATTTCCGGTTTTAAAAACACCTTGTACTTCAGAATACAACTCTACACGCTGCTTTGCTGTGAGATTTCCATTTGCTGAAATCACGATTGGTATTGTTGAATTTTCAACAGTATCTACCAAAACCGTTTTAACCACTTTTGGTACTACGGGTTTAGGCTTGTTTTTATTATCAATAAGATATTTTGCGAAAAAGTATGCGCCAACAATTAAAGCGATACCCAAAACGGAAAGAATAATTTTTCTGGTCATAATGAAAGCGGTCATCAATAACTTGCAAAGTTATTGTTATCATTATTCGCAGTCGTTAAAATAATCTTAATGTTACTATGAAATTTCCTCAATCTGAATGGTAACTTCTTCCCATTCTTCCATTAATTGTTCTAAACTCTTCTTTTTTTCTTGATAATCATCAAAGAATTTTGGATCTGAAGCCGTATTATCATAATCAGTTTCTAGCTTAAAATCGTCCTCTTTTATGGCTTTTTCAAGCTGATTGATTTTAGCTTCAATATTACTTAGCTTGTTGTTTAGCGACTTTACCTTTTTCTGGTCTTCGTAGCTTTGTTTGTTACTTTCCTTAGGTTTATCCTCAACAACCGTACGCTTTTCGGCTTCTCTCAGGTTTTCAATATTGCGTTGCTCTAAATAATAATCGATGTCACCAAGATATTCCTTGATATTTTGATCCTTAAACTCATAAACCGTTTCGGTTAACCCTTGAAGAAAATCCCTATCGTGAGATACTAAGATCAGCGTACCTTCGAACTTTTTGAGCGCATCTTTCAAAACATTTTTAGACTTAATATCTAAGTGATTAGTAGGCTCATCCATTATTAAAACATTTAATGGCTGAAGCAATAGTTTTGCCAATGCCAAACGGTTACGTTCACCACCAGACAAGACTTTAACGTATTTTTCTACTTCTTCGCCTCTAAATAAAAAGGCACCTAAAATATCACGAACCTTACTTCTATTCGTTTCATTAGCAGCATCAATCATTGTATCTAATACGGTTTTGTTACCGTCTAAATATTCTGCTTGGTTCTGCGCAAAATATCCTATTTGAACATTATGTCCTAAGGTTACGTTTCCTTCATGCTTTAATTCTCCAACGATAATTTTTGCCAATGTAGATTTTCCCTGTCCATTCTGTCCGACAAATGCTGTTTTTACATCTCTAGGAACATTTAAATTGACATTATTGAGCACTTGTAAGTCACCATAATGTTTTGAGACATTTTCAATCTCAACCACAACTTTTCCTGGTGTAATAGACACCGGAAAATTCAAAGTCATTACACTATTATCGTCTTCATCAACCTCAATACGTTCAATTCTATCAAGCTTTTTAATAAGCGATTGGGCCATTGTAGCTTTTGAAGCTTTAGCTCTGAATTTTTCTATCAGTTTTTCGGTTTGCTGAATTTGTTTTTCCTGATTTTTTTGCGCTGCCAATTGCTGCACTTTCATTTCCTTTCTTAACTCAAGGAATTTCGTATATGGCTTGTTGTAATCATAGATTCTACCTAAAGAAATCTCTATAGTTCTGTTGGTAACGTTATCTAAAAACATTTTATCATGTGACACAATAACTACTGCGCCTGGATACGTTTTCAAAAAGTTTTCTAACCAGATAATAGATTCGATATCTAAATGGTTTGTAGGCTCATCTAAGAGCAGCAAATCATTATTTTGAAGCAGCAGCTTTGCGAGTTCAATACGCATTCTCCAACCGCCTGAAAAGGTATCTGTGAGTTTATCAAAGTCTTCGCGCTTAAACCCTAAACCTTGAAGAATTTTTTCGGTATCACCTTGATAATTATAACCTCCTAAGATTTCGTATTGATGTTGAATTTCATTTAAATCTACCATTAACTGATGGTAAGCTTCACTTTCATAATCCGTCCGTTCAGCTAATTGAGTATTTATTTTTTCCAATTTAGCCTCACATTCTTTAATCTCTTTAAAAGCTTCGTAAGACTCCTCTAAAACGGTTTTACCAAAATCAAAATCGATATCTTGCTTCAAGAAGCCAATTTTTAAGTCTTTATCTGCAGCAATCTGCCCAGAATCTGACTCTTGTTCTTTTGCTAAAATCCTTAGCATTGTAGATTTACCTGCGCCATTTTTTCCTATTAAACCAATGCGATCACCTGCACCAAGTTTAAATGTAATGTCTTCAAACAAGTATTCACCCTGGAAGGAAATGGATAGATTATGGATATTTAGCATATTTAATTTTCTTACTATAGAACTTAGTTAAATGTCACAATTGTTACAAACACAGACTTACAAATAAGTTATATTTGTGGTTTAACAAAACGCAAAAGTAAAGGATTTAGCTATGATTAGAAAAGGAATGAAATTATATAGTATTTTATTTGGTGCATGTCCAAAATGCCATCAGGAATCTATGTATGTTAACAAGAATCCTTATGCCATTTCTGAAGTTTTAAAAATGCACGACCATTGTTCGCATTGTAAAACGAAATACCAGATAGAGCCTTCATTCTTCTATGGATCCATGTATGTGAGTTATGGTGTTGGAATTGCGTTTTCTGTAGCTGCTTTTATTATTAGTTATGTTATTCTTGGTTTTTCTGAAACGGTAGGCTTCATTAGTATTGTTGTTACATTATTGGTTTTCTTTCCTATAATTATGAGATTATCTCGTAACATATGGATTAATATTTTTATGAAATACGACAAATCTTTAGTAAAGAAGTAAAGACCCTCCTAACCTTTAAAAGGACAAAAAGAAAGAACTACTGATTGAAACGAGAAATATTTATTTCTGAATCTAACGGCTCTGAATTCTCTATAAAATCATATAGCTTTTTAGCTACATAAGGTGCAATCATAACACCTCTGGTACCAAGTCCATTTAAAACATATAAATTTTGATATTCGGTATGTTGCCCAACTAAAGGTCTTCTATCTTTTACTGTAGGTCGAATACCAGCTAAATGTTGAACAACTTCAAACTCACATTTTAAAAAGGTTTTTAGCTTATTTACTAACTCTTGTTTGCCTTCTTCAGTTGGAATATTACTTTTATCTGTCCAATTATATGTAGCTCCAACAGCATATAAGTCGTTTTCTAATGGAATAATAAATACTGAAGACTTAATACCATAATCAATATTAAGTTGCGGAGCTTTGATTATTAACACTTCTCCTTTTGTTCCGTTGAGAGGAATATCTTTAAAATAGGGATTGTTTTTAACTCCAAATCCTTCTGCGAAAACAATTTGTTTTGCCTTAAAATCGTCATAAACTATCTCTTGAGATCTGATTTCAAGATTTTGATATAAAAAACGTGTTTCCATCAGACTTACGCTTTCTTCAAGGAATACCTTATAAGAGCTTATAAGTTTTTCGGTATCTATTCTACCTGCATGTAATACTTCACCAAATCCAAATGGTGCATCTATAAACTCATTAGTATTTTTAACTAATTGTGTAGAAAGGTAAGGTTCAAGTTTGGGTTTATCAGAAGCATTAAACCATAGATTTTGCTCTTCAATAGATGAAAATTTTCTTAGTATCCTAAGCTTATAATCTATTTTGATATTTAAATCTTGTTCAATTTTTTTATAAACTGGTAATGCTAGGTCTAATTGCTCTTTTGCTTTCCAAACTTCTGAAAATCGTTTTAAAATAACAGGATTATACAAACCCGCTGCAACAATTGAAGATTGTTGAGATCTATCATCAAATACAATAAATGACTTATTATTGCTTCTTAACTGCTCACAAAGAGCTATGCTAGCTAAACCGCACCCAACTATAATATAATCGACTTGTTTCACAGTTGCGAAATTATCAAAAAGATTCCTGCATACGCACTAATGACATAAATAAAAAACGCTCACTTAAAAAGTGAGCGTTTTTACTTATGTTTAAGAGTCATTAGTAACTCCACATATCTTGTTCAAAATCTCTGATCTTATCTTTGATACGCTCAGATTCTAATAATTGCATAAGCGCATTCTCTGCAACATATTCTTTGATCTCTCTATCACCATAAACGTTTTCTTCCTTGTAAATGATTCCATGGAAACGACGACTATTAAGTAAATGATCAAAAGAAATTGGAGAAGCACTATTATCATTATTAAATGCTTTAGCTTCGTGTAAAATTTCTCTTACTTCAGGATAAAATACCCAGAATAAAGGAATTGGATCATTGTTTTCACTCAAATCACCTTCTTGTACCATCAACTGAGCATCTGGTGCAGTAGGTGCAATTGCCAAAATACGATACTTTAATTCACCTTGACGCTTATCAAAATACCATAGTCCTTTTATTTGGTATGAGTTTATATTCTCTGGCTTGATTTCTACTTGAACTTTAAATTCTTCCGGTAATTCCTCTTCAGTAATACCTTCTTGATTCATGTATTCAATACCACCATCTGTTACTCTCGAAGCTTTTAAAGATGACTGTAACTCTTTTAAAGTAAGCTCTTCTGTAAAATAGTCGTCTCTGTATACTTTAGAAATCATACCAGATTCAAGGTTTTCTTTTAAAACCTGATACAATGATTTACGATCATCACCTAAATTTCCATCAACAGGGAAATATAGAGGAAAATTAACACGCTCATCTAAGACCACCTTTTCCCAAACCATTTTAGAAAATAAGATATCTCTGTCGCCTACATAACCGTACTCCAAAGGTTTATCATTATCTAAAAGCAATTCCGCTTCAGTTTTCATACCAATTTCTTCTGGTATTTTTGCATTAAGAATATTGGATTGTGCATAAAGACTTGCCGAAGCAAAAAACAATCCTGTATATATAAAGCTTTTCAATTTCATCTTACTTCTAATTTGGGTTTATTCTTACTTATTAACTATATAAATTAGTTAGTTACCTCAATTATTATTGGAGAAACATTTTTCAATCTATACGATGAATTACCTTGAATTCTCGCCTTGATATCAAAAATTGTGATATTATCACCTGTTCTCGCTCTGCTAATAATTGATTTTGCCTGTGCGTTCATTTTAGTTCCGTTTACAACAACAGTTCTTTGTCCCGGAACATTTATTTTAAATGAAGTAGTTTCTATTGGTAAATCAAAAACAAAGTCTTCTAATTTAGCACCAACAGTACCTATTTCTACATTACGCTTTGGAAGCTTAACTACACCTGTTTGTCTAGATATCATTCCAGTTGGTGCCGGAATATCTTTAATTCTAAACGTTTTACGATCACTTACTCTTGAGCCGTCATCTAAAGTACCTGTAACATTAATAGTTACTTCACTACCAGTTCCTGGATTCATTACATATTTACCTGCTCCACCAACTGGTTTTAATCCTGTTCCACTAGCTTGTACTTTATTGTCTGCTATACCTGCAAATGAAATCGTCATTGGGTTTTCTACACCACGATATACAACATTCATTTTATCTGCTGAAATTGTAGCAGAGTTTGGTCTTGGTACAACTACATACTTACCGTTGAAATCAATTGGTAACTCTTCACCTTTTTCTAAGAACGTAAATTGTCCTTTTATATCGTGCTCACCAACGTTACCAACTGTAAACTCAATTCTTGCAGCACCTGTAGAATCAACTGCACCTTCTCTGTTCATATCTAAATCAGTATCTCCAACTTTCAATTTTGTTGGTGTTACATTAGCATACTTACCTAAAACTACAGAACCTGTAAACTTCTCACCAGCAAAAAATGCATTTTTGTCTGGAATAACGATTGCAGTATAGTTTTTTAAAGACGTTGTAACATCTACAGTGTTTCCTAAGAAAACATTATAAAGGTTAGCTTCTGTTGCTTTAATATCATTCTGCATTGCAGTTAACTTGGTATAAGAAGCAACTGCTGGAAATCCTTGAAAGTTATAATCTAACCAGCTTTGTTTTTTCCCATCTTTATTAATTACTTCTGCAGTACTAAAACGACGTTCTAAAATCTCCTTTGCTGGGTTGTAAGCAACGTCATCACCTAATACTTCATTAATGTCTGCTTTGTATTCGTTAATTCTATCAACGAATGCCTGACCTGCTTTTGTTAAACGATCTCCAGTAAACCAGTGCTCGTCTAAAGCATCACCTTTATCCATTTCCTCTGCTGGTAATCCACCTTCTTCTTTGAACTTTTCAGCATAATTCCCTTTAGTTAAAATCATGCTCTTTTGAGATTCTAAATAGGTAAAAAACTCATTAGAAATTGTACTTACTCTCTGAGCATTATTAAATGCTACACCAAAGTCAGCTGGTTTTTCCTCAGCCTGTTGTGATAAATTCTTTAAAAGAGTTGAATTAGCATTAGATGCTAGTTCATTAGCATTTTCGAATTTTTTATTAAATAAACTGAAAGCAGATAATATCTCCTTACTCGTTGTCATTGCAATCATTGAAATAAACACCAAGTACATTAAGTTAATCATTTTCTGTCTTGCAGATAATTTTCCTCCTGCCATTGTAAATTAGTTTTTAAATGTTAATTAATTAAATTGTTTATAAAAACTAATTAGTTTTTGTTCATAGCAGATAACATTCCACCATATACACCATTTAGTGATGAAAGGTTTGATGCTAAAGAAGCCATTTGCTCTTTTAATTTCTGTGCATTTTCTACAGCCTCTTCATTGATTGCTGCCTGACGATTTGCACTTTCCATTTGTACTTTGTAAAGGCTATTTAAAGATTCCATCTGAGCTGCTGCTAAAGACATTTCTTCGCTATATTTCTTTTGAGCTGCCATAGAATCAACTGTTGGGCTGATACCTTTAGCTGCACCTTCAAAGTTTTTAATGCTGTTACCTAAGCTTGCCATTAATTCACCATCAATTTTAGCTTCTTTTAAAAGGTTATCTAATTTTTTAGATAATAACCCTTCAGCATCTTTTGGCTCTTCTTTCTTAGCCTTTTTACCTAGTGATTGACCACCAGCTAATTCAGGATACACTAACGACCAATCTAAATCTGCTTGTTGTCTTTCAAAAGCTGAGTATATGAATACTAAGGCTTCCACAACCATACCTAGAGTTAAGATCTCTGAACCGAAAGGCCAGTGCTGAATTTTAAATAATGCTCCAACGATTACGATTGCTGCTCCTAATCCGTAGATCATGTTAGTGATTGTAATTTTACCTTTTTGTGCCATAATTTTGTTTAGTTTTTTAGTTTAAGTTAAATGGATGATAACTTAAGTAGGTTAATTTAATTTGGGTTATTGTTTTTAAGTTAGTTTAGTTAGTTGCCGCGTTTTTAGTTACCTCAGTTCCCATGTAATCTTGTACAGTTCTGAAACCAATATAACTCCTTGCTGAGTCCGCATACTCATAATCTCTAGAGCTTACCTGTAAGAAATAAGCTACATCTTTCCAAGAACCACCTCTTACTACTTTACGAGAGTTTTCAGGATCATTCACGTTTGGATTAATCGTTGACATATACTCATAAGAAGCAGGATCGTAAGAACCGTTTACCCATTCTGAAACGTTACCTGCCATGTTGTATAAGTTAAAATCATTTGGATCATAGGCATCTGCTTCAACAGTATATAAAGCTTGATCAGCAGCATAGTCACCTCTTAAAGGTTTAAAGTTTGCCATAAAACAACCTCTGTCATTCTTAGTGTAAGGTCCACCCCAAGGATATGAAGCACCTTGTAAACCACCACGAGCAGCATATTCCCACTCAGCCTCTGATGGTAATCTATAAGAATTTACTGGTTGCTTTCCTTTACTTCTTTGATAACCGTTATGATATAGTGTTCTCCACTGACAGAATGCCTGAGCTTGTTTCCAAGACACACCTACTACTGGGTAATCACCATAAGCATCATGCCAAAAATAATCATTGTGCATTGGCTCATTATATGAGTAAGCAAAGTCTCTAATCCAAGCTGTAGTATCTGGATAAATCTCTACCTCTTCTTGCTGAATAACTTCTGAACGTTTAAGACTTCTATCTTTTGCAGCCTTAGCAATGTCCATGTACGTGTACTGAAATTTGAATTGCTTCACATCCCAAGTACGCTGTCCGTTATAAGACTCTTCTAATGGCAAATACATACCGTCCATAACCTCTGCATAAAGCTCATCTGGATAATCATCTGTAGCGAAATATAATTCCGCATCGCGATTAATCTTTCTTTGCTCATTACCATAGGTATTCTGCATATAACTTTCGTAGGCATTAAGCTCTTCAGGATTGGCATCTAAATATGCAAACTCACCAATGTCTCCATTACCTGGTGTCTTACCTTCCAAATCTGCCATCTCTGCTAACTTATATCTTAAGATAGAATCGCGTACCCAAAACACAAATTGACGATACTCACTATTTGTAATCTCAGTTTCGTCCATATAAAACGCACGTACAGTAGCTGTCTTTGTAGGAGCATCTTTTACACCAGCGATATCATCGTCTGATTTACCCATAATAAACGCACCTCCAGGTACTAAAGTCATACCATAAGGCTTCTCTGGGTGCCATTTTTTACCTTGAACACCTACTAATTGTCCACGGTCTCCAGAATTACAACTGGCTACCAAAACCAATACAGTGGTAAGTAAAATAAATCTCTTAATATTCATAGTAACTCGAGGTTAAATTAGTCGTCCTTAATTTTAAGGTCGTAAACATATTTATATATTTTCTAAAAAACAACTTTTTTCGATTTTTTTTTACAGTTAATCCTT
>JASBSE010000161.1 GCA_030149115.1 Winogradskyella sp.
GTAACTTCAATGCAGATTGGGACTTCGCTAAAATCCAATTCCGCATCTTTAGAAAAGGTTTGCAGTGGATAAAATACAGCACGCTGATTTTTTCTATCTAAATCGTGGATAGAAACACTACCAGACGTATGTGCTACTAATCTGTTTTCAAAAGGTAACGCTCTAGAAAGTGCTGCAATACTATCGTCGCTAACAGCCATAATGTAGATGTCAGCATCTTCAAGTTTAGACAAATCATCTATAGTGTCAACTTCATTTGCATAAGACGATATATCGCTGTAAGTACGATTACACCATTGTTTAACAGAAACATCTTTAGCGTTTTTAAAGGCTTTGTATAAATGAGATGCAACATTTCCTGCACCTAAAATTGTAACAGTTATCATGCTGTAAAAATAGTAAGATTTAGATTAAAAGAATAACTTTGAAGTATGAGTAAATCTGATATTAAAACAAGAGATGATATATACTGCTTAGTCTCACAATTTTATGCAAAAGTGAGAGAGGATAAAGAGTTAGGGCCATTCTTTAATGAAACCATTAAAGATTGGGATGCGCATTTGGAACATCTTACATCGTTTTGGGAATCGAGTTTATTCTTAAAAACACGTTATTATGGTAATCCTTTGGAAGCCCATGTTAAGGTTGATGCGGCTCATAACCATAGTATAAAAAATGAACACTTCGGGCTTTGGTTAAATCTGTGGTATCAGACCATTGATAAATTGTTTGAAGGTGATCATGCCGAAAATGCTAAACGAAGAGCTCGTAAAATGGGCACATTTCTCTACTTAAAAATATTTGAAGCCAGAAATAAATAACACTTAGCTTCTTGTTAACTTTGTTGGTTTAAATTTAACTAAACCTAATCAAAAATGAAGTTACTAAAAGAGTTTAAAGAGTTTGCAGTTAAAGGTAATATGATGGATATGGCCATAGGTATTATAATTGGTGCTGCATTTAATAAAGTTATAGATGTATTGGCTAAACAAGTATTGCTGCCACCTCTATCAATGTTGTCTGATGGTACTAATTTTCAAGATAAACGATTAATACTAAGAGAAGGTGTAACCGATACTTCAGGAGCTAAAATTGTAAGTGAAGTTGCGGTTGAATACGGGAAATTATTTGAAGTGTTTTTAGATTTTTTAATCATAGGTTTTACAGTTTTTATTGTGGTTAAAGCCATGAACAGATTAAGAAACAGAGCACAAGACACCAAAGATGAAACCGTTGCAACACCTAAGGATATTGAACTATTATCAGATTTAAAAAACTTAATGGAAGAGCAAAATAGACTTTTAAAATCTCAGGTTTTAAAATAATTGAAAATACATTAGTGAATTTTAACTCTTTTTGGTAAGTGAAAAAGAAAGCAAAACAGTAAAAAGCACTATCTTTGCGCGTGCTTAAAAAAGCTCTTCAGACTATGCAAAAGAAAATCGCAAACTTCCTCTTTTCAACCAAGCTTACTGCTGTTTTATTTATCGTATTTGCCGCTGCAATGGCAGTTGGTACATTTCTAGATTCACCATTTTTTGATAATCCTACGGACCTATCTCCAACACCTTACACTAGGACTTTGATCTATAACACTTGGTGGTTTGAGACAATAATGGTCTTTTTTGTTATCAATTTTGTAGGTAATATTTCGCGTTATAAGCTTCTTAAAAAAGAAAAATGGTCTATTCTTATTCTCCATGTGTCTTGGATTTTAATCATACTAGGAGCTGCAGTTACCAGATATATTGGTTATGAAGGAATGATGGCTATTAGAGAAGGTGAAAAAGAAAGTCAGTTTCGATCTCAAAAAACATATATAAGCGGAAGAATTCTTGGTGATTATGAAATTAATGGGCAGTTACAGCAACTTCCTATTATGGAAGAAGTCGATTTTTCATCTCGTTTAGATAATAAATTTGAAAGAACTTATGATTATGGTGGCACTCAAGTAACCTTCAAACTTAAAAAGTTTATACTGGGCGCAGAAAAAGATATTGTATCAGATGACAGTGGAGAAAACTATCTAAAAATAGTGGAAGCTGGTGCAGATGGAAATCCACATAATCATTTTCTAAAAGAAGGAGAAGTTTCTAGTATGCATAATGTTCTTATTTCGTTAAATGAAGAACAACAAGGTGCGATTAATATTTATGATACCGAAGAGGGTCTGTTCATTAAGTCACCTTTTGAGGGTGAGTTTATGACCATGGCCACTGGCCAAACTGGCAAATTGGTAAAGGATAGTCTGCAACCGTTAGCTTTGCGCTCGCGTTATATTATCGGAAACATGCAATTGGTATTTCCAAAACCAGTTATAAAAGGTGTTTTTGATGTTGTTAAAAAGCCAGAGCGTCTAAAAGGCGATGATAGTGGAATTGTTTTAGAAGTCTCAGCAAATGGCGAAACCAAAAATGTTAATCTTATTGGAGGTCCTTGGACGTATTACAGAGTTGAAGAATTTGAAGTTGGAGGTTTAGATTTTGCGCTGAGGTTTGGTTCAAGAATGGAGCAATTACCTTTTGAAGTTAAATTGAACGATTTTATTTCAGAAAAAAGGCCAGGAACAGACATCCCTAAAACTTTTGAAAGTAAGGTGACTGTTTTAGATAAAGAGCAAGGAGACTTTGATTTTCATATTTACATGAATCATGTCTTAGACCATAGAGGTTTTAGATTTTTTCAAGCAGATTTTGACAAAGACGAAAAAGGAACAATATTATCTGTAAACCACGATCGTTGGGGAACTTACATTACATATACAGGTTACATGCTATTATACTTTGGTCTTATAGCTATCTTATTTGCTAAAAACACTAGGTTTGATGATATCAGAAAGCGTCTTAAAAAGCTGAAGGAAAAGAAAGTAAAAATAATGACCACAGTGGTCTTGTTGTTGAGTTTATCTGGTTTTGCACAAGAGCATAGTCAAAATGATGGTCATAACCACGTACAAGAACAACCTTCAAAAGAAACTCTAGATTCTATACTAAAAGCAAATGTAACACCAAAAGAACACGCTGCTAAGTTTGCTAAAATGGTGATACAAGACTATAGTGGTCGTATGATGCCTATTCATACGTATGCTTCTGAAATGCTAAGAAAATTAAGCAAGCAGGAGACCTACGAGGGTCTAAATGCCTCTCAGATTTTCTTATCTATTCAAGAAAGTCCTATGCTATGGTATAATATACCAGTTATATATTTAACACCAAGAAAAGCAGACTCAATAAGAACAATTATAGGTGTTGATAAAGACCAAAAATATGTGAGTTTGTTAGACTTTTTTGCTGAAAATGGTAGAAATAAACTCGGGCCATATATTGAAGAAGCCTTTAGTGCTCAGGTTCCTAATGGATTTCAAAAAGAAGTAAAAAACACTTATGATAGACTAAGTTTATTATCAGATGTTATTGAAGGAAGAAATATCAAAATTTACCCTATACCAGAAAATGAAAATAATAAATGGATTTCTTCTTTTGAATTTAAACAAGGTGGTTATGATGATGTTATTGAGGATGAATCGTATAGAGCATTTGTAAAAAATGGTTTTGGATTTTATTTAATGACCTTAAATAATGCAAAACAATCAGGTAATTATGATAATGCTGATAAACTGTTAGAAAATTTCAAAAAAACACAACAGAAATATGGCAGTGAGGTAATGCTATCTGATGAAAAAGTAGAATCTGAAATTTTATATAACGAATACGATATTTTCAAACGCTTGTTCAGTTGGTATATGTATGCGGCAACTTTGCTGTTTGTAATGATTATCATTCAAATATTCTACCATAAGAGTAAGGTTGTAAATATTATTGTAAAATCTTTGGTGGGTATTGTAGTTGTTTTATTCATTCTACATACACTGGGATTAATTTGGCGTTGGTATTTGTCAGGACACGCACCATGGAGTGACGCTTACGAGTCTTTAATTTATGTTGCTTGGTCTCTAATGTTGTTTGGTTTACTGTTAGCATATAACAGGCAATTAGTACCAAAAAAGTTCTCTCTTAAATCTTTGGTACCGTTTTACGGTCTTTTTGAAAAACGTTCTTCAGATTTAACCGTTGCAGCTTCTGCATTTGTAACTTCAATGATTTTAATGATTGCACATTGGAACTGGATGGATCCTGCAATAGCAAACCTTCAACCTGTTTTACAAGGTTATTGGTTGATGATTCACGTTTCTGTAATTGTTGCTAGTTATGGACCTTTTACCTTGGGTATGATTTTAGGTGTGGTTTCATTATTACTAATGATTTTTACGACTGAAAAGAATAAAAAACGAATGGATATTAACATAAAGGAATTAACCATTATTAATGAAATGGCATTAACAGTAGGCTTAATTATGTTAACCATTGGTAACTTCTTAGGAGGCATGTGGGCAAATGAAAGTTGGGGCCGTTATTGGGGCTGGGATCCAAAAGAAACATGGGCTTTAATTAGTATTATGATTTACGCATTTGTTATACATATGCGTTTAGTTCCAGGACTTCGTGGACGTTGGATTTTTAACTTGTTGTCTGTGATTGCATTTGCAAGCATTTTAATGACCTATTTTGGTGTTAATTTCTACTTAACAGGATTACATGCTTATGCTAGTGGTGATCAAATACTAAGTATAGAAATTAGTGCTTATATATTGTCAGTAATTGTCATTATAGCAACAGCTGCTTATCTGAAATATAAGAAGTATTACAAATAGAGTTTAATAAGTCATTGTAATTTTCTTAAATTGAGGTGTTAAAACTAACCCTCAAAAATGAATTACTTCAAAAAAATAGGAACTGCAAACTTATTAATGTTGATTTTGTGTGCAGTTATTATCCTTGTTGCCGAATACTTATTTTTAATTGGATATCAGATGCACGGTTTGTTTGTTGGCCTTTGGGCACCTACATTATTAGGTGTTATGATATACTTAAAACTTGTAGACAATGGAAGCAAATGAGATAGTATTTTGGTTTTCAATTGTTGTTGTCGTTTTTGTCGCAATATGGGCAGTTCTTATGATTCGTGCTTACAACAAAGCAGGTAAGAAAGATTAATTTTCTTAACCAATTATCCTTTTTTGAAAAATAATACGCATATTTGCGCTATTATGATTGCCTAATTTACCCATCGGATAGAAAATCGTCACTACTTCATGTGATGTAAATATGCTAAACATTTCTACATGTTTAGCTATCATTAATCGTACATTTTAAAGTTATGCAATCAAACAAAGTTTCAATACGTCAATTTTTCAAATATTTAAAAATCGCAATTTCTGGGAAGGAACAGGAATTCACTTCAGGCAGCATTCGTAAAGCAGTTTTTATGCTTTCGGTTCCCATGATTTTAGAAATGCTAATGGAATCTATTTTCGCTATTGTTGATATTTTCTATGTCTCTAAAGTAAGTGTTAATGCTGTGGCAACGATTGGTCTTACTGAATCTGTTATTACATTAGTGTATGCTGTAGCTATAGGACTGAGTATGGCAGCCACAGCTATTGTTGCTAGGCGTATTGGTGAAAAAGATAGGGAAGGAGCGTCTCAGGCAGCTGTTCAAGTCATTGGTTTAGGAATTTTAGTGGCCACCATTATAAGTATTATAGGCATCCTCTTTCCAAAGGAGATTTTACAATTAATGGGAGGCGAACCCGATTTAATAGCTGAAGGCTATGGATACACGCAAGTGCTACTAGGAGGAAATGTTACCATAATGCTTTTGTTTTTAATCAACGCCATTTTTAGAGGTGCAGGTGATGCTTCTATAGCTATGTGGGCATTAGTGTTATCTAATGGTTTAAATATCATTTTAGATCCAATTTTTATTTTTGGTTTTGGTCCAATTCCAGCATTTGGAGTGGAAGGAGCGGCAATTGCAACAACTATAGGTAGAGGTACAGCAGTTATTTTTCAACTTTTAGTGTTGTTTTATGGATGGAGCAAAATTAAGGTCGGTTTTAAAGACTTGGTGCTTCGAGTAGCTGTAATGGTAAATCTAATTAAAGTGTCTCTTGGAGGAATAGGTCAGTTTTTAATTGGTACATCTTCTTGGGTATTTTTAATGCGTATTATGAGTGAGTTTGGTAGCGAAGTATTAGCTGGTTACACTATTGCAATACGAGTTATGATGTTTACCCTGATGCCAGCTTGGGGAATGAGTAATGCAGCCGCAACTTTGGTCGGACAGAATTTAGGTGCAAAGCAACCAAATAGAGCAGAAGCTTCTGTTTGGAAAACAGGAAAATATAGTGCAATTTTTATGGGATTTGTTTCTATTGTTTATCTCATTTTTGCACCTCAAATTATATCGTGGTTTACGCAAGAACCAGAGGTAATTAGACATGGATCGTTATGTCTTAGAATTATAGCCGCTGGTTATGTATTTTATGGCTACGGAATGGTAATCATTAATGCATTTAATGGTGCTGGTGATACCAAGACACCAACTTGGATTAACTTTATTTGTTTTTGGTTGTTTCAATTACCACTTGCTTATATCACAGCATTAACATTGAATATGGGACCTTTAGGTGTTTTTATTTCGATAACGCTAGCTGAAGTACTTATTACTATTTTAGGACTTCTTTGGTTTAAAAAAGGCTATTGGAAAACAACACAAGTATAGGATTGTTTAGTAGTATTTTTTTAATTTTAGGTCGATAAATACGAGGCTATGTCAAAAGAAAAATTAGGATTAAATACCATTTGCACACACGTTGGTGAGGTAAAGGACGAACAGTTTAAAGGAGCTGTATCTCCAATGTATTTGAGCTCGTCTTACGAGTTTTTGGATGTTGATGTAAAGCGATATCCACGCTATTTTAACACACCAAATCAAGAATACTTAGCAAAGAAAATTGCAGCTTTAGAACATACTGAAGCTGCTCTTATTTTTGGATCAGGTATGGCAGCCATAAGCCATATGTTTCTGGCGTTTTTGCAGAAAGGTGATCATTTGTTAGTGCAAAATACAATGTATGGTGGAACGGTTAATTTTATAAAAGAAGAGTTTCCAAAATATGGAATAGAATATACTTTTACTAATGGATACAAGGTCGAAGATTTTGAAGCGGCTATTCAATCTAATACAAAGCTTATTCATATTGAAACGCCTTCGAATCCATTATTGACTATTACAGATATTAAGGCAATTGCTAAGCTTGGTAAGGCTAAGAATATTGTAACATCAATTGATAATACGTTTGCTTCTCCAGTAAATCAAAACCCGATTGATTTGGGTATTGATATGGTAATGCATTCTGCTACAAAATATTTTGGTGGTCATAGCGATATTTGCGCAGGTGCAGTAGCAAGTTCTCAAGAATATATTGACAGAGTTTGGAATGTTAGTAAAAATCTTGGAGGTAGTCTTAGCGATATGACGGTTTGGATGCTTGAGCGTAGTATGAAAACTCTAGGCTTACGTGTAAAAGCGCAAACCAAAAATGCTATGAAAATGGCAAAATGGTTAAATAAACATCCAAAGATTGCTAAGGTGTATTATCCGGGTTTAAAATCGCACCCAGAGTATAAACTGGCAAAGTCTCAGATGAAAGGATTTGGTGCTATGCTGTCCTTTGAGCTTGAAGAAGGTCTTGATGCTTATCAATTTCAGAAGTCATTAAAACTCATTAAATCTTCTATGAGTTTAGCAGGTGTAGAAAGTACCGTGATATCTCCACACTTAACTTCGCATGCACTTTTAACGCAAGAAGAGCGTGATAAGGTCGGGATAAGCGACCGACTAATTAGATTTTCAGTTGGTATTGAAGATGTAAAGGATTTACAACGCGATATAGATAAGGCTATAGCTGTGCTAAAGTAGTCTTTTGTTTACGGTTATCGGTTTTAAAACTAATACCAACTTGTATTCTGTTAAGATTGTTTTTACGAATATGTTGTTTCAAGTAGCCTATTTGTAATTGTGAGTGGCTAGTAACGTTAAAACCAAAACCACTATAAAATCTATTTTCATGAAATACCTGATCTTGAAAGTTCACAAAAGGTTCTTCTGAAACATTAAGAAAAATGGTATTACTTAGATTATATTTCAAGCTCAAACGATATCTAAATCTGTTTTGAAGTTCATTTCTATCTGAGAAGTCTAAAAACCGTTGCTCAAATCTTGCTCTGTGCTGTATGTTTAATTTAGATTTTGTTTGGTTATATGTGTACTGTTCATAAATACGATGCTCGTGTACGTTGGGTTGATGATCAAATTCAAAAACAGTATCTATATCTAAATAAGCATAGGCTAATCCTAAGGTTTGATTATTTTTTATGTGATAGTTTCCACGTAAAGAAATATAGGCTAGGTTGTAATTTGAAGACGCTTCATAAAATCGTAATTCAGCCCATGGACTTAGGCTAAAATGCTCATTTAATCTATGATTGCTACCATAGGTGTACCATGAACCTAAATGATTTTCTGATGGATTTTGGGCTTTGAGGTTGGTTGTAATTAAAGTTAAAAATACAATCGTTAGTAGAATTCTCATTTGACTTTTCATCTTTATTTTTTGAGAATTAGAGTTCAGTTACGGTAATGAAAAAGAGGAGCTCCATGAGAGCTCCTCCTTGTCATGGAATTATTAAACATGGTCTGTTAAGTGATGGTGCTCATCAATTAATGGACCTCCTTCTATAATTTGTTCAGAAGCTTCGCTTGCAAATTTTTCAAAGTTCAAGTGGAAAGAGTGCGCTAATTGAATAGCTTTACTGATGTAAGCTCCTTTTTGTAGCCAAGTATTCATTGGGTCTAACATTTCTGATGGAACGTTAGGAATGTATTTTGGCATGTACAATCCAAAAATTGGATGTTGTTCATAGTCAACGTTTTCTAGTTCACCATTAAGAATGGCAGTAATCATCGCTCTTGTATATTTTAGTTTAATACGAGAACCAACTCCGTAAGGTCCGCCACTCCAACCTGTGTTTAGTAACCAAACATTAACACCAGCTTCTTGCATTTTGCTACTTAGCATTTCTGCATACTTAGTTGGGTGTAATGGCATAAATGGCTCTCCAAAACAAGCAGAGAATGAAGGCACAGGTTCTGTAATACCAGCTTCTGTACCAGCTACTTTTGCAGTATATCCGGAAATAAAGTGGTATGCAGCCTGACCAGGAGTTAACTTAGAAACAGGAGGTAATACACCAAAAGCATCACAGGTTAAGAAAAATATGTTCTTAGGATTGTCTGCATAAGAAGGTTGCTGAATATTATCTATATGGTAAATAGGGTAACTTACACGAGTATTTTGTGTAATACTACTATCCATATAGTCTATTTCACCATTATCTTTAAAGATTACATTTTCTAAAATAGCACCAGGCTTAATAGCTCTGTAAATGTCTGGTTCTTTTTCTTCTGTTAGATCAATTACTTTAGCGTAGCAACCACCTTCAAAATTGAAGATTCTGTTTTCAGCAGTCCAGCCATGCTCATCATCACCAATTAATTTTCTGTTTGGGTCAGCAGATAAAGTTGTTTTACCTGTACCAGATAAACCAAAGAATATAGCAGTTTCTCCATCTTCGCCAACATTAGCAGAGCAGTGCATTGGTAATACGTTTTTGTCAACAGGAAGTATCATGTTTAAAGCAGAGAAAATCCCTTTTTTAATTTCGCCTGTGTATGCAGAACCACCAACTAAAGCTATTTTTTTTGTGAAGTTTAAAATTGAAAAATTACCTTGTCTTAAACCGTATTTTTTTGGTTCTGGGCACTCGTAACCAGGTGCGCATAAAACTAACCACTCTTCATTAAAATTTTCAAGTTCTTCTGCTGTTGGTCTTAAAAACATATTGAAAACAAACATATTAGACCAAGGATATTCTGTTACAGTTCTAACTCCCATTTTGTATTCTGGGTCAGCACCTACAAAACCATCACGTACATAAATTTCTTTACCACTTAGGTATTTTTCTATTTCACCTTGTAAATAGTCAAAATTCTCTGGTGATATGGCTTTATTTGTTTTTCCCCACCAAACTCTATCTTTAGTATAATCGTCTTTTACTAAGAATCTATCTTGAGGTGAACGTCCGGTGAATTTTCCAGTATTAATGGCTAAGGTACCATTAGCAGTTTCTTTTCCCATTCCTTTTTCAAGAGTAATGGCTTGTAATTCTTCTGGTGAAAGATTCCAATGGGCTTTGGTGTCTTTCAGTCCATACTTTGTCAGGTCTTTAGTTTTCATAATCGGATCTTTTAATAGTGTTTCCATGAGTTAAAAATTTTAAAATGGCCAAATCATTGGCACTAGTAATAATGTTGTTATTAAGAAGAGTAGAAGCAATGGAGCACCTACTTTTAGGTAATCAATAAATTTGTATCCACCAGCTGTCATTACCATAGCATTAGTGGTTGTGCCTACAGGAGTTAAAAATGCGGTTGATGCACTTATAGCTACTGCAATCATAAAAGGTGCAGCAGATAGGTTTAAGGTGTTAGCGGCTATTATTACAATCGGAGCCATTAATACTGCAGTTGCAGAATTATTAATTACTTGACTAAATGTTGTAGTAAGTAAAAAGACACCACCTAATAGAACTATTGGATGCATATCGCCTAGGGCGTTTACTAAGCCATCAGCAATAAGTTTAGCAGTTCCCGTTTTCTGAAGCGCTAATCCCATAGGAATCATAGCAGCAATCATAACCACGCTTATCCAACTTATACCTTTATAGGCTTTTGGTATAGGTACACATCCTGTTAATAAAATTATACCAGCAGAGATAAGTGCAGCGATTGCACCAGGAACAATTTTAAACACCAATAAACCAATCATAAGTAACAGAGAGAAGAGTGCTATATATGATTTATGCGTAATGTTTGTTACGGTTTTTGCCATACCTTCTGGGCTACCTATTATCACCAAATTTTCGTGATAGGTTTTCAGTTGTTCTATATCGTTCCAAATACCTCTAATTAAGAAAGCATCACCAGCTTTAACGACAATCTCTCTATCTGTAAAAGGTTTATTGTTTCTAGAAGCAGCCATAAGCTGTACACCGAAGCGTCTAAAGTATCTGCCAATTCTTAGTTTTCTACCTACTAATGTAGAATTTGGAGTTACTATAATCTCGGTCATACCAACCTCTTGATTAATTAGGTTATTTCTAAGCTCATCTGCAATAGGCTCTAGTGGCAATAGTCCCAATCTAAATTTTATCATTAAAGCATTAATAGCTTCTGTTGTTCCTTTTACTGTTATGATATCGTGATATTTAAACTCTGTTGCATTTGAAGGAAACTCTATAAAAGGTTCGTTTCCTTTTAAAACATTAGGGTGACGACGTTTAATTCTTAGTACTGAAACATGATAGTTGTCTTCAAAATTCCATTCTCCGATATGTGTACCGAGTAAGGGAGATACAGAACGTACTCTTAGTCTGTAATAATCACCTTCAACTTTATAAGCTTCAATCCATTTGTGAAGTGTTGTACTAATGTCTACAGGTTTGTTGTTAGTTTTGTTATTGGGAAGTAATTTGTATCCAATAAATCTAAAGTAGAGTAGTGCAATTAATAAAAGCGGAAGACCAATTAATCCAAATTCAAAGAAAGAAAAACCCTCTATGCCACTTTCTATCATTGTATTGTTAACAATAATATTTGGTGGTGTTCCTGTTAATGTAAGTAACCCACCAGTATTAGAACCAAATGCAACAGGCATTAGTAGTTTAGAAGGAAGTGTTCCAATATTCCAAGCAGAAGAAATTGTAACAGGCATCAAAGTTGCTACAGTACCTGTATTGCTTACAACTCCAGAGAGTAAACCAGAGCCTAGAGTTGTAATGAGTAAAAGTTTTGTAATGCTTTTACCGGCCATCTTAATAAATTTCTGACCAGCTAAGGCTGTCCAACCAGTTTGTGATAAACCTTCACCAATAATAAATAATGCCGCAATCATTATTACCGTAGGATTGCTAAAGCCACTTAGCGTTTCTTGTAAATCTAAAATCCCAAAAAGAAATAAACTTAACATAGAAATTAGTGCAATAATATCTGGTGTAAACTTCCCCCAAATGAAGAGGAGAATTGTAACAGTTAGGATGGTTAGCATTAGGCTCATAGTGAGATGTACTTTAATCTTAGGGTAAAGTTAAAGTCAATGAAGCCCAATAATTATGACTAATGTCATGCTTTTTATGATTTACGAATTATTCAATTTTTTGTAAATTTTATGATGGCAATTCAAAGAAAGTTTAAACGAAACCGTTTGCGAAATAAAAAGGAGATGAAATTCTACATCCTTTTTAATATTTTTGACATCCGAGAAAGATGAAAACCATATAAAATATCCACTATTTATTCTTAATCATACGTCAGAATGATATTTTTGGATATACGATATGAGTATTAAAACAAGAGAAATTAAATATGAAATTAGATATTTTAGCCATAGGTGCGCATCCAGATGATGTGGAATTAGGTTGTGGTGCTACAATTGCAAAAGAGGTAGCAAATGGTAAAAAAGTAGGAATTATTGATTTAACAAGAGGCGAACTAGGAACTAGAGGGACTGCAGATACAAGAGATGAAGAGGCTTTTAATGCTGCAAAGATTCTTAGTGTAGGTATGCGTACAAATATGGAGTTTGCTGATGGCTTTTTTGTTAATAATAAAGAACATCAATTAGAGCTTATAAAAGAAATACGGAAGTATAGACCAGAAATTGTTTTATGTAATGCCATAGATGATAGACATATAGATCATGCTAAAGGAAGTAAGTTGGTTAGCGATGCTTGTTTTTTGAGTGGATTACGAAAAATTGATACTAAACATAATGATGGTGATGACTGGCAAGAGCCCTGGAGACCTAAGGCGGTTTATCATTACATACAGTGGAAAGATTTAGAGCCAGATATTGTTGTAGACGTTACAGGCTTTATGGATAAAAAGATGGAAGCTGTTTTAGCTTATAAAACTCAATTTTTTGATCCGGAAAGTAAAGAGCCAGAAACACCAATTTCTAGTAAAAACTTTACAGATAGTATTATTTATAGAGCCAGAAATGCCGGGAGATTAATTGGTACGGAATATGGTGAAGGATATACCGTAGAACGCTATCCTGCAGTAGATTCTTTATTTGATTTAAAATAAGTTGAGAAAACCTTTTGTAGAAATAAGTAAATAATTTACATTTGCAATCCTAATCAAAAATGGTGGTTGTAGCTCAGTTGGTTAGAGCGCTGGTTTGTGGTACCAGATGTCGTGGGTTCGAGTCCCATCTTCCACCCAAAAAGATAAAGCCTTTCAGAAATGAAAGGCTTTTTTTGTACTATCTATTTTAAAGCGGTAGTTATTCTGTAGCTTTATCAACAATGGGTTTGTTTTCTCTATTCGCAATTTCCCATGCTGTATGAAACACTAAACGAGTTCTATTTTCTAGCAAGTCGTATTCAATCTTATCTGGAGTATCACTAGGCTGGTGGTAATCATCGTGTGTACCGTTAAAATAGAATATTACAGGTATGTTATTTTTTGCAAAGTTGTAGTGGTCAGATCTATAATAAAAACGATTAGGGTCATTATCATCATTGTATGTGTAGTCTAATTCTACATTGCAGTATTTTTTATTCACTTCTTCTGAAATGTTATGTAAATCAGTACTCAACTTATCACTACCTATTAAATAAATGTAGTTGCGGTCTCCTTCTTTTCTTTTAGGATCTGATCTACCTATCATGTCAATATTAAGATCAGCTACAGTATTTTCTAAAGGGAAAATAGGGTCGTTATCGGTATAATGTCTAGAGCCTAAAAGCCCTTTTTCTTCGCCAGTTACATGAAGAAATAGAATAGAACGTTTTGGGCCATGACCAGACTTTTCAGCTATTTTAAAAGCTTCAGCGATTTCTAGTATTGCTACAGTACCAGAGCCGTCATCATCAGCACCATTATAAACTTCACCATTTTTAATACCTTCATGATCTAAGTGCGCTGAGATTACAACTATCTCATTTGGTTTTGTAGACCCTTTAATGTAGGCTACTACGTTTTCAGAAGTTATTTGTTCAGATTTATTTTCTATTTCTAAATTTAAATCGGTTTTAAGAGTTTTAGTTTTATCATCGTCGAGTATTGAAGGGTGCAATGCTTTAGCTAAATTTTCATTTATCATTAGCATCATCATTTCATCATCGCTACTTTTTAAGGATAAACGACCAGAAGTTCCACTTTCTGCCTGTCTTTGGTAATAAGGAGCATATCTTACAAACATGTAAGAATCTAAAAGCATAAGTCCTTTAGCACCATTTTCTATGGCAGCATCTCTTTTGCTCGATAGAGACTGACGACCACTAGACCACTTAGTATCTTCTTTACTTCCTGTTGTTACATAATTGCCTTCACCATCTTTAGGTTCACCAGCTTTTGCCAAGACAATTTTGCCTTTAACATCTAGATCTTTATAGTCTGAGTAGTTTTCTGAATCAATGCCGTAACCTACATAAACTATTTCTTTTGTGGATAAATTAACATTACCAGAAGCTCTTAACACTATATGTTCTTCAAAACTTTTAAAATCTTTACCGTTTACAGTTATTTTTGCTTCAGAGACACTTTGCTTTTCTAAAGGGACTTCTTGGAAGTAATCATCGTTTCCTAAAGGTGTTGGTATGTCTAATGCTTGATATTGAGCTTTTAAGTATTCAACAGCCATTTTTTGTCCCTTTTCACCAGTTTCTCTACCTTCAAACTCGTCAGAAGCATATTTGTAAAGCATTTCTTTAAGTTCTTCTGCGGTAATAGTGGTTGCGTATTTTGTTGGGTCTTCTACTTTAGCTTCATTCATGTTTATTGAGGATGAATTACTTTGAGAAGAAGTACCACAACTGGCGATTAATAGTGCAGTAAAAGAGAGCAATAGTATTTGTTTCATTTTATAATGATTTGGTTATTCTAGATAAGAATGGACTAAATTACAAAAATCAAAAATAGCTTAAGTTATTTTGAAGTGTTTCTTTAGTAAAGTTTAACACTAGATAATTTCAGGTTTTAAGCGCTCTGGAGCGTTAGCTAAGTACCAAGCAGTGGCGAAGATAAGTTTTGTGCGTTTTGCAAGTAAAGGGTAATTAATTTTATCTGCTGTATCTGTTGGTTTTGTATAATCCTCATGCTCTCCGTTAAAGAAGAAAACTACAGGAATACCTTTTGTAGCAAAGTTATAGTGATCGGACCTATAGTAATAACGATTGTGGTCATTTTCAGCATTAAATTCGTAATCTAATTCTAAATTCACAAAATTGTAATTTGCTTCTTGTACAACAAAGTGAAGTTCTGTGCTTATACGGTCGGCTCCTATAACATATACATAGTCTTCATTGTCTTTATGTCTGATATCTACACGACCAATCATATCAATGTTTAATGTACTTACAGTATCTTCTATAGGAAAAATAGGATTATTAGTGTAATATCTAGAACCATGTAGTCCAACTTCTTCACCAGTAACATGAAGAAATACAATGCTACGTTTAGGGCCATTACCGTCTTCCACAGCCTTTTTAAACGCCTCTGCCATTTCAAATACTGCCGCAGTACCAGAGCCATTATCATCTGCACCAGGATAAATTTCTCCTTCTTTAACTCCTTCGTGGTCAGAGTGTGCTGTTATGTAAATATATTCATCAGGAAATTCGGATCCTTCAATGTATGCTATTACATTTTGTGAATCATTTAAATCATCAGGTAAAACCGATTTTGGTACTTTTTGGAAGTAATCTGGATGAGTCTTAGGTGGTTTTATTCCTAAAGAGTCGTAATATCTTCTTATGTAGTTGCAGACTTCATTATGGCCTTCTTCGCCAGTCATGCGACCATTGTATTTTTCTGAAGACACCTCTTCAACATAGAGTTTCAACTCATCAGTAGTGATAGTGTTTAAGTACTTTTCAACAACGCTTTTGTTGTCGTAAGAAATACTTTCTTTTAATTGTTCAATTTTTTCACTGTGTCTTAATGTAGCGCAAGATCCTACAAGAATAAGTGCAGAGGCAACTAATACTTTCATTTAACGAATTACTTGTTTTTACTAAATATTCATCAAACTCTACTATTTATTCTCTTGCGAAAAATTGGGGCTAAATAATAGAACTTGCTTGTAACTATTTGATTTATGCAAAAATAAGTTAAAACTGTGAGATATTTTCTTACAGTCAGTATGAAAATTTAAATATCTTCATCAAAGTCTATATCTTCTAGTAATTCTTTAGAATCTTCTAGGTTTTCTTCATCGCGTTGCTCTAATTGCTCCGTATCTCCAACTTCAGAAGTATAATAAACACTTTTGTAAACGGTTAATACCAAAGCAATAATTACCATCAAAAATATATATTGAATAGATTTTGGTTTGGATTTTTCTTTTCTGGATATAAAGAAAATAGATAAACCACAAATAAAAGCTACAACAATTGGTATTACAGCAAGATTAGAAAATGGTGTTACAGCTAAAATAACAGCTAAAACGGCAGCTATAAATCCTAAAATTATAATGAGTTTCTTTCCCATGATTTTTTAATGTTTTAAACCAGTTGCAGATTGAATCTTTAATTCTCCATTTCCTACAGCAATTTTAAATTTTGCATACACAGGAATCTTGTTTTTATCGGCAGTTAACCATAATAAATTAGAGTTACTTCCTTTGAGCACATCACTTCCTTTTAAGGATAATGCTAACTTATAACATTCTTTAGGACCTATATTTGTCGAAATTGTCTCTTTACTAAGATATTTTAAAGTTATGGTTGTTTCCTTATTGTCAAATAATACTGTAAAGTCTTGTTGATCCCCTGGACTGGCCTTATGAATATCTAGATTTCTAATATGATACAATGTACTTACTATATCTTTTGTTGAAGCACTAATTTTTACATTTTTATTTTCATCCCAGGTTTTACCTTCTTTATTTTTTTTGCGTTTTAGACTTTTTACCAAATTAGCTTTATGGTTATACTTATATTGCATAAACTTATAATAACCACCTTCACTGATATCTCTTTTGTATAGGTAAGGGGTTAGGGTCTTCGGATTTACATAACTTTCGTATAAGTCTCTTATTTTAAAAAAGTTGTCCCATTTTTTATATGTAGCAGCAGTACACTTTAGTCGCATCAGCGTACTTTTAGAAGTTTTAACTTCACTTGTTTCCATTTTAACTTGGGCAATGTCTGTTAATATACCAGACATATTATACGATGCAGAGAAAACTAGTTTTTCACCAAAAGCAATTGTATTATTTTGAGCTGTTATGTGCAATCCAAATAAAACTGTAAAAACAAAAACGTATTTTTTCATAGAGATTGATTTGTAATAATAACGATTTATATAGCATATATTGTGCCGAAAATACAATGCTTTATTTAATGTTGCTAATTTTATTTTAAAATGGATTAGAAACATTTTTAAAAAAACTACATAAAAATCTTTGGCTACATCAAAAAGGGTTTTATATTTGCATCCGCATTTGGAGAAATGGCAGAGTGGTCGAATGCACTGGTCTTGAAAACCAGCGAGGGTCACACCTCCGGGGGTTCGAATCCCTCTTTCTCCGCAAAGAGTTCCTAGAAATAGGAACTCTTTTTTGTTTAT
>JASBSE010000164.1 GCA_030149115.1 Winogradskyella sp.
GGACTTCCTAAACTCACCAAGAAAATTCCAGCGGCTTTAGTAGCCATTATAGTGGTTGCTTGTATTACGATTTTTGGAGGTATTGAAATGAGTACTGTAGGCTCATTTATTGCTGAAGGTGGCGGCAAAGGTTTAGAAGGTGGATTACCAACATTTCAAGATCAGATTTTTGGATTATTCGGAACACTTGCTGGACATTGGGATATGATTATTTCGACAGCGTTTATATTAGCAGCTGTTGGTTTAATTGAATCTTTAATGACCTTAAACCTTGTTGATGAAATCACAGAAACTAGAGGAAATGGAAATCGTGAATGTATTGCTCAAGGAAGCGCTAATATGCTAAATGGCTTATTTGGTGGAATGGGTGGTTGTGCTATGATTGGTCAATCCATCATCAACGTAGATTCTGGTGGTCGTGGTCGATTGTCTGGCGCATTTGCAGCAACAGCATTATTAGGTTTCATTTTATTTGCCGCACCATTAATTGAACAAATTCCAATCGCTGCACTTGTTGGTGTAATGTTTATGGTGGTTATCGGGACGTTTGCTTGGTCTAGCTTTAGAATTATTCGTAAAATCCCAATTTCTGATGCTATAGTGCTTATTGCTGTTTCTGCAATTACAGTCTGGAAAGATTTGGCGGTTGCCGTTATTGCTGGTGTAATTATTTCTGCATTAGTATTTGCCTGGAAAAGTGCTACGATGATTAGAGCACGTAAGCGCATACAACCAGACGGCACTAAAACTTATGAAATTTGGGGACCTTTATTCTTCGGATCTATTCAGAGTTTTAACTCTAAGTTTGATGTAAAAAATGATCCAGACAATGTTGAAATAGATTTTGTAGAATCTCGCGTTAGTGACCATTCTGCCATGGAAGCTATTTTCAATTTGGTAAATAAATATGAAGCTGCAGGAAAGAGCTTAAAACTAAAACATCTCAGTGAAGATTGTAAAGCTTTAATGTATAAAGCAAGCCCTAAGTTTAAAGAGGTTATAGTTGAAGATATTAATGATCCTCGTTATTATTTAGCTGCTAATCCTGAAGAATTTACAAAACCACTTTCGGAATACGATTTATAAAAGAAAAGCGACTCAATTGAGTCGCTTTTTTATTCAATAATCTAATAAGGCTTCAATCTTAGTCTTCACCTTTTCAGTAGAAGGAATCATCGTCTGTTCTAAAGTGGAATTCAATGGAATCGCAGGCATATTCTCGCTACCAATTGTCATTACTGGCGCATCCAAATATTTAAAGCATTCTTCCTGAATTTTTCCAGATAAGGCTCTCGCAAAACTATTATTACTTGGCTCTTCGGTTACTACTAAGCATTTTCCTGTTTTCTTAACCGATTTCATTATGGTTGCTTCATCTAAAGGATATAACGTTCTTAAATCGATAACTTCTATTTGGTCTTTTAAACCCAATTCTTCTGAAGCATTCATTGCCCAATGCACACCCATTCCGTATGTAACAATCGTACAGGTTTCTACATCATCTTGCTTCCAAATTTCTTGTAAAACCCAAGCTTTTCCGAAAGGTAATACGTAATCTTCGGCAGGTTCTACAGAAGTTGCGCCTTGCGTGCCTGGAACCTTAGACCAATACAAGCCTTTGTGTTCTAAAATTACTACTGGATTAGGATCGTGATACGCTGCTTTCATTAAGCCTTTTAAATCTGCACCATTACTCGGATAGGCAATTTTTATACCGCGAATATTGGTCACTACACTTTCTACTGAAGACGAATGGTAAGGTCCACCACTACCATAAGCACCTATTGGCACACGCAAAACCATACTTACAGGCCATTTTCCGTTACTTAAATAACAACTACGACTCACTTCGGTAAATAATTGATTGAGTCCTGGCCAAATATAATCGGCAAACTGAACCTCAACAATTGGCTTAAGTCCTACTGCACTCATCCCAACGGTTGAACCTACAATAAAAGCTTCTTGAATTGGAGTGTTAAACACACGATCATCACCGAATTTCTGCGCCAATGTCGCAGCTTCTCTAAAAACACCTCCAAGTCGTCCACCTACATCTTGTCCGTAAAGTAAACATTCTGGATGTTCTTTCATTAATTCTTCAACAGCAAATAAAGCGCAATCTACCATCACCACTTTTTCCGCACCTTCAGGAGAACGTTCACCTTTTTCCTCTGTAATTGGTGTTGGTGCAAAATCGTGCGTAAATAAATCTTCAGGTTTTGGGTCTTCTGCTTTTTGTGCTTTTTCAAAATCAGATAGCACCTTTTCTTTAACCTCTTTTTCTATTTCTGAAATTTCCTTTTCTGAAAACCCATTATTCAACAATTGTTGTTTAATAACTGGATAAGGGTCACGTGATTTTGCTTCTTCTAAATCATCTCGATACCATTCCATTCGCACACCAGAAGTATGGTGATTTAACAACGGTACTTTGGCATGAACCAAAAATGGACGACGCTCTTCTCTGATAGTTTTTATAACTTTTTCTAAAGCTTCGTAGCTTTCAATAAAATTAGATCCGTCTATAGAAATAGCTTCTAATCCATGAAAACCTTGAGCATACTCAAAAGCACTTTGCGCTCTGGTTTCTGCTTCATTTGCCGAAATATCCCAACCGTTATCTTGTACTAAATAGAGAATTGGCATTTGTTTTAAAGCTGCCATTTGAAAGGCTTCCGCAATTTCACCTTCGGTGACTGATGCGTCACCTAAACTACAAACAACAAGCCCATCCTCAATCCTTCCCGAAGAGAAGGAAGACTTTGTGTGTTCACTTGTAATGGGATTTTTCAAACCTTGTTTCTCTAAATATTGCAGACCCATTGCAACTCCTGTCGCAGGAATAGCTTGCATACCTGTTGCTGAGGATTGGTGTGGAATTTTAGGCTTATCAGCATCTTTTAAACTCGGATGCGAATAGTACGTTCTTCCACCAGAAAAAGGATCATCTTTTTTTGCCAATAACTGCAACATTAAATCATAAGGTTGTAATCCAAAAGCCAACAACATCGCATCGTCCCTGTAATATGGAAACGCATAATCCTGAGGTAATAATTGCATACCTATAGCGGTCTGAATAGCTTCATGACCTCTTGATGTGGCATGAACGTATTTTGAAACCTGTTTGAAGTTTTCTTCATACAATTCTGCCATTGCTTTGGCTGTGCATAAATTTGAAAATCCTTTTTTTAATATGTCTTTATTCATCTTATGCTAATTCTTTTTCGACTTTGGTTATCCAACCAAATTTATCGTCAATCTTTCCTGTTTTAATATCATTCAATCTTTGATTGATTTCAAGACCAACAGGACTATCTTTTGAAACAAAGATTTCTTCTTCACCAAAACCAATACACTCTATGTAAGCAATACCCACAGCAGTTCCTGTACCAAAAGCCTCTTTTAAAGTCCCGTTTTCAGAAGCTTCTTTTATTTCATCGATGGTAATTTTTCGTTCTTCAACTTCAAATCCTTGATCTTTTAAAAGACTAATCACACTTTTCCTTGTGATACCATCTAACACACAACCATCCAATTCTGGTGTAATGAATTTATCTTCAATTTTAAAGAAGATATTCATCGTTCCTACTTCTTGAATATACTTATGCTCTACCGCATCTAACCACAATACCTGATCGTAACCTTTCGTTTTTACCAATTCGGTTGGACGTATTGCTGCAGCGTAATTTCCAGCAGCTTTAGCTTCACCTGTTCCACCTTGAGCGGCTCTTATAAATTTCTTTTCGGCCCAAAGTTTAATTCGCTTGCTGAAAAATGGCCCAGCAGGCGATGCCATGATTATGAATTTATAGTGGGTTGCCGCACGCATACCAATAAAAGGCTCATCGGCATACATAAACGGTCTTAAATACAACGCACTACCATCCATTGGTGGAATCCAGTTGCGCTCTAAGTCAACTAATTGTTTCAAACCTTCAACAAATAAATCACTAGATATATTTGGCATTCCCATACGGTCTGCACTAAAGTTCATACGTTTTGCATTTTCATCTGCCCTAAAAAGCATCGGATTACCTTCAGCATCAACCGTTGCTTTCATACCCTCAAAAAT
>JASBSE010000348.1 GCA_030149115.1 Winogradskyella sp.
AATTAATTCCAACAATAATGTGAGTTTAGAACAACTCATAAAAAAATGTATAAACCAAGATGCTAAAGCTCAGAGCCAATTATACAAGCAATATGCAAGTAAATTATTTTCGCTCTGTCTTAAGTACTCTAAAAACTATGCCGAGGCAGAAGACAATCTGCACGACGCATTTATAACTGTATTTAGTAAAATAGATCAGTATAAAAATAAAGGTTCTTTTGAAGGTTGGTTAAAACGTATAGCAATTAATACATCATTGCAACGCTACAGAGAAAATGTTGGGGTGTTTGATATTGTTAACGAAGGTAATATTGAAGATGTTACGGTAGATATTAATGATGAAGATGTTAATATAGATTTTTTACTTCAAATTATACAAGAGTTACCAGACAGATATCGATTGGTATTTAACCTATATGTTCTGGACGGATATTCTCATGTAGAAATAAGTGAATTAATCAACATTTCTGCAGGAACCTCAAAATCTAATCTAGCAAGAGCTAGAATGATTTTAAAAGAAAAAATAGAAGATTACAAAGCGAATTTAAATTCGCAATCGTTATAAAATGAACGAAGAAAAAAACATAGACAGACTTTTTCAGGAGAAGTTTAAAAACTTTGAAGTAGCTCCTAACGATGCTGTTTGGGATCGTATAAGCGAGAGTCTTCCTAAGAAAAAGAAAAAACGTAGAGTTATTGCGCTATGGTGGCAAGTTGGTGGTGTCGCTGCAGTCATTGCTTTATTGTTAACTGTTGGTATATCTTTATTCAATTCATCTGACGATAATGAGGTTGTACCTACAATTGTGGATACCGAAAAAACAGAGGACAACTCTAAAAAAGATACTGAATTAAAAAGTGCTAACGGAGACAACAACAGCCTAAACAATAGCAAACAAGACATAAATGTTGCAGAGTCTAACGAGAAGGAGTTATCTAATCCTAACGGAAATGAACAATCTACAACAGAACAAAGCAATAGAAAAGAATTAACTTCTTCTAAAACCAATAAGTCGAATGCCGTTGCTAATTCAAATGAAAATAAAACAACTTCTAATTCGTACAAAAGTTTAACAGAATTAAATAACGAAGACAACAACAGTACAGTGGCTTCAAGTAATGAGAATTCGGAAAACAAGCTTGAAGATGAAATTATTAATGATTCTGAAATGAAATCTGTTATAAAAAATACTGTTGATAATAAGAACTCAGCTGTAACAGATAATGAATCGTCTAATAGTACTGAAAATGCTTCAAATTCTGAAAATAACAAAGCGCTAGAAAAAAATACTTCGCTAAAAGAAGACAACGAAAAAGAGTCTATTCTAGAAGCTATTGCTAACAACAATAGTGAAGAAAATATTGATGAAAAAGAAAAAGAAGATGAACAAAACAGGTGGAGCATTGCACCAAATGTTGCGCCTGTTTATTACAGTTCTCTTGGACAAGGCTCATCAATAGATCAACAGTTCAACAATAATTCTAAGAGCGGTAATATTAATATGAGTTATGGTATTACAGGTTCTTATACCATCTCTAACAAATTAAAAGTTAGAGCAGGTATTAATAGAGTTAACCTTAGCCAAAGCACCTCTAATGTTTTTGCATTAAGTGGTAGCGAATTTGCCTCTAGAAATGCAAATACCGAAGTATCCTCAATGGGCAATATCAGTCCAAGAGATGGATTTGAAAACATCTCATTGATGAGTACAAACATGTTTGATAGAAGT